>JAEYZO010000741.1 GCA_023428035.1 Pseudomonadota bacterium
GTCGGTCTCTCCGCGTGCGCGAGCGTTGGCGCTGGCGTCGGCGGCGGCGCGAAAGACCGCGGCGCAGCGCTCTTTGAGCGGGCCCTCGGCGACGCTCCGGGCGCGGTCGACGCAGCGGTGAAAGGCCGCGTCGCGGCGCACGTCGTCGCGCGAGACGGTGTGGTGCAGCGCGCGGTCGTCGACCATGAAGCGCACGTTGGGCACGAGCGGCTCGTCGGTGTCGTGCAGGAGGATCCCGCGGTTGAAGAAGCGCGCCCCCGCGTGCGGGTCGACGGAGACGACGTAGCGCGCGCCCTGCTCGTCGCGGGCCGCCCAGGAGATCCCGTCGGTGAGCTCGAAGGGCCGGTCGATACGCTCGTCGAGGTCTCCGTCGGGGAGGCCGTGCGACGTGAAGCGAAGCGGGAGCTCGACGTGCGGGCACCACTTCTTTAGGGCCGCGAGGGCGTCGCGGGCGAAGTCACTGGGGCGCTTCGACGACGAGAGCTCGACGGTGAGGCGCACGGTGGTGCCGCGTCGGGGCGCGGTGGCCTCGAGCTCGTAGCTGAAGTCGGGGGCGAGGGTGAGGCGCAGGCCCTCGGGGGCGCCGTCGCGGCCGGTCTCGACCACGACCACCCGCGGAGACACCGCGAAGACCGAGAAGAAGCCGACTCCGAACTTGCCGATCTTCGTCGGGTCGCGGTCCTTGCTCGACCGGAAGAGCACGAGCAGGCAGCGCTCGACGGTGGCCTGGTCCATCCCGCAGCCGTCGTCGGTGATCGAGACCTCGATGGTGCCCCCTCGCCCGGAGCTCGCGCCGACGCACTCCAGGTGGCCGTCGACGCGCGTGGCGCCGGCGTCGATGGCGTTCTGCACGAGCTCGCGCAGCCAGGCCATGGGGTCGGCGAACTGCTGCACCATGTGGCCGACGGCGTCGTGCACCTCGGCGCTCGCGCCGACGCGCGCGTGGTCGTCAGGGCGCGTGCGAAAGGGGCTCATCGCGCGCGATGGTACAGCCGCGCTCCGTGGGCGCGGAGCGGAGGGTGCGCGACGGCTCGTAGTCCGATGATCTCTCGTCGCGCTAGTTACGGCGCCAGACTCGCGCGGCCCCTACTGGCCGCTGTAAGGTCCGCGCCCCAGGAAACGCCACCCCATGACATCAGACCGCCTCCCCTCTTCGGTCCTCGACGCCTCTGACACCTTCGTTCGCCGCCACGTCGGCCCTGACGACCGCGAGGTCGACGAGATGCTCACGACCCTCGGCCTCGGCTCCCTCGACGCCCTCGTCGCCGAGACCGTGCCCGAGTCCATCCGGCTCCGTACGCCCCTCGCGCTCGACACCGCGCACCTCGGCGACGACGACCAGGTGCGCAGCGAGCACCTCCTCATCGACGCCCTCGCCCGCCAGGCCGAGAGCAACGAGGTCTACCGCTCGTTCATCGGCTGCGGCTACCACGACACCGTCACCCCCGCGGTCATCCAGAGGAACATCCTCGAAGACCCGGGCTGGTACACCCAGTACACGCCCTATCAGGCCGAGATCGCCCAGGGGCGCCTCGAAGCGCTCTTGAACTTCCAGACCATGGTGTCTGAGCTCACGGGCCTCCCCCTCGCCGGAGCTTCCCTCCTCGACGAGGCCACCGCCGCCGCCGAGGCCATGGCCATGTGCCTCTCGATCCACGGCGCGGCGCCGGGGCCCCGAGCGTTCTTCGTCGACCGCGGCTGCCACCCGCAGTCTCTCGCGGTGATCCGTACCCGCGCCGAGCCCCTCGAGGTCACCGTCGTCGAGGGCGACGCCACGACCGCCGACTTCGCCGCCATCCCGGGCCTTTGTGGAGTGCTGGTGCAGTACCCCTCCACCGACGGCCCGCTCGTCGACTGGCGCGAGGTGATCGCCCGCGCCCGCGCCGCCGGAGCGCAGGCCGTGATGGCCGCCGACCTCCTGGCGCTCACCCTCGTCACCCCGCCGGGAGAGCTCGGCGCCGACATCGCCGTGGGTACTTCGCAGCGCTTCGGCGTCCCCATGGGCTTCGGAGGCCCCCACGCCGGCTACATCGCCACGAAGACCGAGCACGTCCGAAGGCTCCCCGGTCGCATCATCGGCGTCTCCCGCGACGCGCACGGCGACACGGCCTACCGCATGGCGATCCAGACGCGGGAGCAGCACATCCGTCGTGAGAAGGCGACGAGCAACATCTGCACGGCGCAGGCGCTCCTCGCGATCATGGCCGGGATGTATGCGGTCTATCACGGTCCCGACGGGCTCCGCCGTATCGCCTCAAGGGTCAACGGGTACGCCCGCGCCTTCGCCGAAGGCGTGAAGCGCCTCGGCCACACCGTCTCCAGCGAGCACTTCTTCGACGGCGTGCGCGTCTCCATCAAGGGCCTCCGCGGGCCCGATGTGTTCCAGGCCGCGCTCGATCGTCGCTTGAACCTCCGCGACTTCGGAGACGGCACCCTCGGGGTGTTCTTCGATGAGACCACCACCCGAGACGACCTCGAGTGCCTCTTCGAGTCCTTCAACCTCGAGCACGACTTCGCGTCGCCCGACTTCTCCCCCGACGCGCTCCTCGCGGAGTCCCCCGAGTCCATCCCCTCTTCATTGAAGAGGACGTCCCCCACGCTCTCGCACCCGGTGTTCCAGCAGCACCGCTCCGAGAGCCTGATGCTCCGCTACATCACCAAGCTCCGCGGCCGCGACCTCTCCCTCACCCACTCGATGATCCCGCTGGGCTCATGCACGATGAAGCTCAACGCCACCGTCGAGATGCTCCCGGTGACGTGGCCCTCGATGGCGGGGCTTCACCCCTTCGCGCCGCCGCAGCAGGCCGCCGCGTATGACAGGGTGTTCACCGACCTTCAGCGCTGGCTCGCGGCCATCACCGGCTTCGACGACGTGAGCCTCCAGCCCAACGCGGGCGCGCAGGGCGAGTACGCGGGTCTGCTGGTGATCCGCGCGTACCACCGCAGCCGCGAGCAGGGGCACCGCACGGTCTGCCTCATCCCTGAGTCCGCCCACGGGACCAACCCCGCGTCGGCGGCCATGGTCGGGATGCAGGTGGTGGTGGTGCGATGCCGCCCCGACGGGAGCGTCGACCTCGAAGACCTCGAGGCCAAAGCCACCCAGCACGGAGACAAGCTCGCCGCGGTGATGGTGACCTATCCGTCTACCTATGGGGTGTTCGATGAGAACATCCGGGCGATCTGCGAGATCGTCCACTCGCACGGCGCCCAGGTCTACATGGACGGCGCCAACCTCAACGCCCAGGTCGCCCTCACCAGCCCCGGCGAGATCGGCGCGGACGTCTGTCACATCAACCTCCACAAGACCTTTTGCATCCCCCACGGCGGCGGCGGCCCTGGGATGGGCCCCATCGCGGTGCGCCAGCACCTCTCGCCCTTCTTGCCGGGGCACCCGGTGGTGTTCCCGGGTGAAGACCGCCCGCAGGCCATCGGCCCGGTGTCGGCCGCGCCCTACGGGAGCCCCGCGATCCTGACGATCCCCTGGGTCTACATGGCGCTCATGGGCGCTGAAGGGCTCAAGCGCGCGACGCAGGTGGCGATCTTGAACGCCAACTACCTGATGAAGCGCCTGGAGGGTTACTACAACGTGCTCTTCAAGGGAGCCCGCGGTCGCTGCGCGCACGAGTTCATCATCGACCTGCGACCCTTCGAGAAGTCCGCGGGGGTGAAGGCCGACGACGTGGCCAAGCGGCTCATGGACTACGGCTTCCACGCGCCGACGATGAGCTTCCCGGTCGCGGGCACGCTGATGATCGAGCCGACCGAGAGCGAGTCGAAGGCCGAGCTCGACCGCCTCGCCGACGCGATGATCGCGATCCGTGAAGAGATCAGGGCCATCGAGTCGGGCGCGATGGACCGCGCCGACAACCCCCTGAAGAACGCGCCGCACACCGCCCACGCCATCGCGGGCGAGTGGAAGCACCCCTACACCCGCGAGCAGGCGGCCTACCCCGCGCCCTGGCTCAAGGACTCGAAGTTCTGGCCCCACGTCGGTCGCATCGACAACCCCTACGGCGACCGCAACCTCGTCTGCGTCTGCCCCCCCGTCAGCGACTACGCGGTCTGAGAGCCGGCAGCGCTCATCCCTGAGTACGGATCGACGGTACCCCCCGTCGAACAGCGCTCATCCTACGCGGTGCGTCAACGCCTGCCCGTCTGCCGCGTCATGATCTTCACCCCAGCGGCACCCTCACGCTCCCCTCCTCCGCGGGGAAGCGTGCCTGGATCCACACCGCGCCCCTACCGTCACCGCGGTCTTCGAACACGATGGGCGTGACCCATACGTCCCGCGCGCAGTCTCCCGAGGCTCTGCACGCCTCGGCGCGCAGCCGGTGGTGCACGTAGAACCAGCTCCGCCCGTCGGGGCCGAGCACGGGCGAGCCGTGGCCGAAGGCCATCCCCCGGCTCGGTACGAGGAACCTCCCCGCGATGCGCCGCCCGCTCTCCCACGAGAGGTCCTCCACGGTGCGCGCCGCGACCCAGAAGACCGAGTAGTAGGCCGAGTCCCAGGCGCTGCCGCTCATGAGGGCGTAGACCCAGCCGTCGTGTCGCAAGAGGCTCGGGCCCTCGTTCACCGCCCACGACGACCCTCCGCGCGACATCCGCTCTCCCTGACGCCCGCGGTCGAAGGCGAGCATCTCTCCGCAGCGAGGGCACGAGCCGCGGAGCGTCGTGAGCAGCGCGTCGTCGTGCGATTGACCGACGAACACCTGCGCCACGCTCGTCGAGCAGATGACGGCGAAGGGGTCCTCGCGGCGAACCTCGACGAGGCTGACGTGCTCCCCGTGGTGGGTGCGCTCCCAGGCCACCAACGGCGGGTCGTTGGTGTACCAGGAGTATCCCATCCACCAACGGCCGGTGTCGGGGTCGCGCCACACCGTCGAGTCGAGGCGGATCACCTGGTGGCAATAGCCCCCCTGGCAGTTGCGGGAGTTCGTGTCGAGGCTCCGCGGGATCGCGTCTCGGATCGCAGTCGGGCAGACGCCCAGCTGGCCTCCGGCGGGGAGGGGTTCCCAAGGGTGGTCGCTCCGCGCGAAGGGGCCCTCTGGAGAAGGTGACCACGCGAGGTACACGCCTGTGTTGTCGCGAGGCGCGGGGCAGCTCGACTGCGGTGAGGTAAACCGCTGCGCGGTGAAGGAGAGGAGGTAGCTCGACGGGGCGATCTCGGTGATCTCCGGCGCCCAGAGGGAGCAGTAGTGGCGGTCGCCGAGGGCGATGGAGCGACCGGGCGTCCGTGATCGTTGAAAGAGCCCGCGGGGGAGGCGGGTCCAGCGGACGAGGTCGTAGGAGCGGTAGAGGGGATAGTCGCCGCCGTCGTGGACGGTGGCGGTGAGGTAGTAGGTGACGCGTCCGTCGATGACGGTGCGGAGCACGTGGGGGTCGGGCGCGTCTCCCGCGATCACTGGATTCGTCCCCGTCGCTACAGGGGGCCCCGCGTCGATGGCGGGAGGGACGTCGACGACGTCGCGGGCTCTGACATCGGGGCCAGCGTCGACGCGTGGGAGGTCCATCGGAGCCACGTCGCGCGGAGTCACGTCGCGCGGAGTCACGTCGCGCGGAGTCACGTCTGCGGGAAGGGCGCTGTCGATGGGAGCGACGTCGACGGTGGAGGGGCGATCGACGGTCAGACGGTCGACGGTCGAAGCGTCTCGAGGGCCGTCTTCACCGAGGTCCGTGGTGGGGCCGTCGATGGTCGGGGCCGAGCACGCAGTGACGAGCACCAGGGAGACCCATCGAAGACGCGAGGCTTTCGATAGACTCCAGCGGGTCATGGCGCGCGAGAGGACGATACCGGGTACGTCGTTGCACGTGAAACAGGGAGTGGCCGTAGCGGCGCTGCTGCTCGCGTGTCGGCGTGAACCTCCTCCCCCGCCGCCCCCGCCGACGCCCGTCGCGCCGCGGGTGGTCGACGCCGGCGCGGTGAGCGAAGCCGTCGATGTGCCCGTGATGGTCGACGTGCCCGCGGTCACCGTATCGGGCCGCTGGGCGATGGCCTACTCCAGTGAAGCCCTCGACGGGGCGACGCGTGCCGCGCTCGCGGCAGAGGCCGTGTCTACCGACACCGACCGGGCGCCCGAGGCGGCCTTCGTGCTCGGTCGAAGGCTCCCCGTCGAAGACCTGTTGACCGTGGCGGCGACGTTGCCGAGGCAGAGCCTCGTCGCCTTCGCGCGCGGCGTGGTCGGTCGTGCTCCTCCATCGGCACCGCGCGAGGTCGGTCGCTTCCGCGAACTCCTCCGCGCCGCCGACGGGCTCCCCGTGGTGGCCGAGATCGTGTCCCGCTTCCGCCTCCCCCTCGCGGTGGAGGACCTCCCGCTGGTCGAACGCTTCCTCGCCTCGTCGGACCTCACCGAGCAGTGCGCGGGCGCCCGCCTCCTCGACGCGCCCAACGCCCCGATGCCCTCACCCCTGGTGCTCGCGGGGCTCCACCCCGTCGCCCTCGCCCTCGCCTCGCGCGCCCTCCACCGCCGCAACGCCGTCCCCTCCGCCCTCTGGACCACCACCCTCGATCACGTCTCGGCGCGCGCCCTCGCCAACCCCCGCGCCTGGGGCAACGCGCTCCTCGCCCTCGTCGACGCCGTCCCCTCAGCCGACCCCTTCGTCCGCGAGCGGGTGATCGCTCTGCCCGAAGCCATGAACCCCGTCGCGCTCGAGCCCGCGAGCGTCGCCGCGGCCTTCCGCTGCGCGATCGCGCGTCGAGCCGACGCCCTCGACAACGCCGACCGCACGTCTCGCTGCGCCACCGGGCCCGAGCGCTGGCGCTCTGTCATCGCCCGCGTCGAGCGCCTCGGTGACGCTCCGACCCCTGAGCTCCTCACCGCTCTCCTCAACGAGGCCCCCGACGACCTCCGCGTGCAGGCGGCCATCGCGCAACGCCTCGTGACGCTCACCCCCGGCGCCGCGCGGCCTCTCCTCATTCGCTTCGCCCAGAGCAACGACCCCGGCGTCCTCGCGGCCTTCCTGGAGAGCCTCGCGTTGCACGTGCAACACGCGCGGGCGATTCCCCCTGCGGCCCGCACGGCTCTCCTCCAGCGGCCCTTCGAGCTCCCAGAGCCCGTCTCCCTGGAGGCCCGGCTCCAGTCGATCCGCGTACAGCGAGCGCTTGGGATGTCGCCAACCGTCCCAGCGAGCGCGGTGCGCGCAATCAGGGCCGAGGCGAACCCCGACGCAGCGGTCACCCCCGCGACCGTCTCTGGGGAGGAGGCCATCGCCGCGCGGATCCGCCTCGAGACCACCGCGGGGACCTTCGTCGTGGCTTTCGATCCCCACACCGCGCCGGCCGCGGTACGCACCATGGTCGAGGCCGCTCGCGCCCATACCTACGACGGAACCCCTTTCCACCGCGTAGTCCCGGGCTTCGTGGCCCAAGGAGGTGATCCGCGCGGCGACGGCTACGGCGGGGTCAGCGCGATCACGCCCACCGAGCTCTCGGGCGCGACCTTCGACCGAGGGAGCGTGGGCGTCGCCCTCGCGGGCCTCGACACCGGAGGGAGCGGCTTCTTCGTCGTGCTCGCCGACACGCCCCACCTCGACGGGCAGTACCCCTTCGTCGGGCGCGTGATCGAGGGGATGTCCTCCGTCGATCGGCTCATGGTGGGCGACACCATCATCCGCGCCACGGTGGAGTAATGCCCTTGACCCTCGCGGAGCGTCGCCCTCCGAGGGGCTAAAGACCTCTACGGGGTCGCGTAGAGGCTCAACCGGCGGGGGCTGGCGGTATTACGCGGGGTTGGAGACCTGGCACCGGCCGGGGAGGTGATCTCTACGCGGCTGCGTAAGGGTGCCAGGCGAGGGG
>JAEYZO010000580.1 GCA_023428035.1 Pseudomonadota bacterium
CCCTTCGTGGGCGACCCGGGCCCCGGCGGCCCCTGGCTCTGGCTCGCGCTCTGGGCCGTCGCGGTCGCCACGGGCGCGGCGCACACCACCCTCTACGACCACTTCAAGAACGTCTACCTCCTGCACACCCACCCCACGCAGCGCGAGGGCAGCGACGACCCCGAGGAGGTCGAGGCAAGCTACGACGCGCGGCGCCCCACCCCCTGGCAGTTCGCCGACTGGCTCCGCTTCTTCCTCTACCGCCGCTACGTCCCCCAGCAGCGCTCGATGCTCGCGTGGGTCGACCCCGGGATCCCGCGGCGCTTCCGCGACATGCCGGGCTACTCCGAGGAGGGCGCCCGGCGCTACCGCGCGCTCCACCGGGGCCTGATGCGCGCGTGGAGCTTCTACGGCATCGGCACCCACATCTTCGCGCTCGGCGTATTGATGGCCCTCGACCGCGTCGAGCTCTACATCGCCGCGCGGATCGCGGTGTTCAACCTCGGCCTCCTCGCGCTCGTGCCCCTCCAGCGCCGTGCGTCGCGGGCCTACTTCGGAGGCGCCCCGTGACCGTCGCCGTCGTGCTCGCCGCGGGCCTCGGCTCGCGCCTGCGCCCCCTCACCGACGACCGCCCCAAGTGCCTCGTGACCGTCGCGGGTGAGCCCATCCTCCTCCGTGCGTTGCGCCTGCTCGCGGCTTGGGGCGCGACCGAGGCCGTGGTGGTCACGGGCTACCACGCCGCCGCGGTCGAGCGCGCGCTGAAGGGCTCAGCCCTCCCCGCTCGCGGCGTGTACGTGCCCGAGCACGCGACCACCCAGAACGGCGTGTCGCTCCTGCGGGCGCTCGACGCCGCGCCCGAGGGAGACGTCGTGAAGCTCGACGGTGACCTGCTCTTCGACCCCGCGGTGCTCGACCGGCTGGGCCGCGCGGGGTCTCGGGTCGCCGTCGACGACAGGCTCCCGATCCGCGACGAGGCGATGAAGGTCGCCCTCCACGGCGGCGTGGCGACGGCCTTCGGAAAGGGCCTCGACCCCGCGGCCTGCGCCGGGGAGTCGATCGGCGCCGAGCGCCTCGACGCGGCCTGCCGGGCGCTGGTGCGCGAGGCCCTCTCCCGCGCGTGGTCCGACGGGCGCCACGACCTCTACTACGAGGACGTCTACAACGACGCCATCGCGGCCGGCGCCCGCTTCGAGGTCGCGCCGGTGGGTGACCTGCCCTGGGCCGAGGTCGACGAGCCCTCCGACCTGCGGCGCGCCGAGGCGCTCTTCGCGGCGCGATGACCCCGCCGAGCGCCGGGAGACTGCGTAATTGCGGCGCGAGCGCCGAGCGTGATAGACGCGCGGTGCCCTCCAGCCCGACACGCGGATTTCACGCCGGGGCGTACGGAGGGGGCGGGGCGAAGTGACGCCCGCCGGAGGTCTGGATGTCAGTACGCAGGGTCGATCGTGCCATCATCCTCGCCGCGGGCCGCGGCTCCCGGCTCGCGCAGGGTGACGCGCTCCCCAAGCCCCTGCGGCGCGTCGCCGGCACCCCGCTGATCGTGCGCGTGCTGAAGACCCTGCGCGACGAGGGCGTGCGTGAGGCCGTGGTGGTGCTGGGCTTCGAGGGCGAGCGCATCCGCGAGGCCCTCGAAGACGCCCCCGAGCTCTCGGGGCTGTCCCTCCGCTTCGTCGAGAACGACCGCTGGGAGGCCTCGAACGGCGTGTCGGTGCTCGCCGCCGAGGCGTACCTCGACCGCGAGTGCCTGCTCCTGATGGCCGACCACCTCGTGGCCCCCGCGCTGGTGCGTCGGCTCGCGCGCACCGAGCTCCCCGACGGCTCCTGCGCGCTCGGCGTCGACTTCGACGTCGAGCGCTGCTTCGACCTCGACGACGCGACGAAGGTGCGGGTCTCCGCCGAGCGCATCCAGGCCATCGGCAAGGAGCTCGTCGAGTTCAACGCCATCGACACCGGGGTGTTTCGCGTGGGCGCGCCCCTCGTCGAGGCGCTGCGGGCGGCCTACG
Organism: Pseudomonadota bacterium; assembly: GCA_023428035.1. Lineage (GTDB taxonomy): Bacteria > Myxococcota_A > Polyangia > Polyangiales > JAEYZO01. The sequence goes on from JAEYZO010000580.1 coordinate 1,983, forward strand.
AGGCCCGCGGCGACGCCTCGCTCTCCGACGGCGTGCGAGCCCTGGCCGAGCGCGGCCGCATGGTGGCCCTCGACGTGGGCGACGCCCGCTGGATCGACGTCGACACCCCCGAGGCGCACGCCCGCGCCGAGGCCATGGTGCGGGTCTTCGGCGACACCCTCGACGACGAAGACGGCAGCGTCGCCGGCGTCGCGGTCGAGGCCGAGGCCCTCGAGATGCTCGTGCCGAGCTGGGTCCGCGGCGCGGCCCCCTACAAAGAAGACCACTTCGCGCTCGCGGATCGAGAGGCCCGGCGGGGCCGCGACTCCCTCGCGCGGCTGATGTCGAACGAGAACCCCTTCCCCTTGAGCGAGCGGGTGATCGCCGCGGTGGTCGACGCCCTCTCGCGCGGCCACCTCTACCCCGACGCGGCGATGGCGCGGGAGCTCCGCGCGAGGCTCGCGGCGCAGCACGACCTGCCCGAGGAGGGCTGCGTGCTCGGCTCGGGCTCGAGCGAGGTGATCGACCTCTTGATCCGCACCTTCGTGGCCCCCGGCGAAGAGGTGCTGGTCGCGGTGCCGACCTTCTCGATGTACGAGTCGCGCACCCGGGTCGCGGGGGGCGTGCCCGTGATCGTGCCCATGCGCGACGACCTCGAGCTCGACGTCCCCGCGCTGCTCAGCGCGGTCACCGAGCGCACCAAGCTGATCTTCCTCTGTTCGCCCAACAACCCCACGGGTCGGCGCATCGACGACGCCGCGCTCCGCCGGGTGCTCCGGCTGGGCATCCCGGTGGCGGTCGACGAGGCCTACGTCGAGTTCGGCGACGGCCCCTCGGTCGCGGGCCTCGTGCACGCGCACCCGAACCTCGTGGTGGTTCGCACGTTCTCGAAGGCCTACGGGCTCGCGGGCCTGCGGGTCGGCTACGCCCTCGCGGCGGGCGCGGTCGCGCGGCTGATCTCGCGGGTGAAGCTCCCGTGGAACGTCTCGACCGTGGCCGTCGCCGCGGCGCTCGCCGTGCTCGACGACGCCGAGGCCTTCGAGCGCCAGCGCGCGGAGATGGTCGAGCAGCGCCGCTGGCTCCAGGGCTCTCTCTCGGGCCTGCCCGGGGTGACGGTCTTCGAGGGCGAGGGGAACTTCGTGCTCCTCGACATCCACGAGTGCGGGCACAGCGCCGACGTGCTGGTGCAGGCGCTCCTGCGCGAGGGGATCTTCATCCGCTCGCTCGCCAGCCACCACCTCAAGCGCGGCTGGGTTCGCGTCTCGGTGGGTCGCACCGAGGAGAACCGCCGCTGCGTCGACGCGTTCCGCCGCGTGCTGCGCGCGAGGCCGCGCCCCCCGGCGCCCGCGGCGCCGTAGCGACCGCTCAGGCCGGAGG
>JAEYZO010000762.1 GCA_023428035.1 Pseudomonadota bacterium
CTCTGGAAGCGCGTCAACAGCGCCCCCGACTTCACCGCGCGCGACCCGTGGCCGAAGCTCGGCGCGCAGCTCGCGACCGGCGCGGGCAAGACGAAGGTGATGAGCCTCCTGGTCGCGTGGTCGGTGCTCAACGCGCTGCGCGAGCCCGACGCGGGCCTCGGCCTCGGGCGGCACGTGCTCCTGCTCGCGCCGGGGCTCCCGGTGCGCGACCGGCTGCTCCTCGACTTCTCGCCGAAGGAGCCCGGGATCGTGTCGGTCTTCGCGCACGACCCGGTGATCCCGCCGTCGCTCGCGCGCGACTGGCGCCTGTCGGTCTACACGGCTGCGGACTGCCCGCGCCGCCTCGACCCGCAGGAGCCCACGCTGGTGGTGACGAACATCCACCAGCTCTTCCGCCAGGCCGAGCCCTCGGCGCCGACGCGGGCGCGCGGCGCGCAGGTGATGGCCTCGCTCTTCGAGGAGGGCGATCCCGAGCGGCTGGAGTCCGTCGAGGTGCCGCTCTACGACCGCCTGACACGCTCGCGGGGGCTCCTGGTCATCAACGACGAGGCCCACCACGTCTGGGACGAGCCCGGCCACGAAGCCTACGAGGCGCGTGCGAAGGCCGGCGAGGCCGACAAGGACGAGGACGCCCGCGAGGCCATGGCGTGGATCTCGGCCCTGCGCCGGCTGCATGGGGCGACGGGCGACAACGGGAGGCTCGGTCTCCAGGTCGACCTGTCGGCGACGCTCTACGAGGAGACGGGCGCGAAGAAGACGAAGAAGTCTGCGAAGACCGCGTTCCGCCCGGCGACGCTCTTCCGGCACACGGCGGTGCAGTACGACCTGCCCGAGGCCATCGCCGACGGGATCGTGAAGCGCCCGGTGCTGGAGAAGATCAAGGCGAAGAAGAAGTCCACCGGGGAGGTCGAGCCCCTGGTGAACGACGGCGCGCCCAACGCGTGGGAGAAGTACCGCAACCTCCTCATCACGGGCATCCGCCGCTGGCGCCAGATCAAGCGCGTCGAGGAGGAGGAGGGCGGCAAGAAGCCGATCCTCTTCGTGATCTGCAACGACCGCCACGAGGCGGCCGAGGTGTCGAACTACCTCCGCTACGGCGTCGCGAGCCGCGAGGACCTCTCGGGCCACCCCTTGCGCGGCTACACCGACCTCGAGACGGGCGAGACGCTCTTCGTCGAGAAGGGCCCCGATGGCGTGCCCATGAGCACGGTGACCGAGGTGCACATCGGCTCGAAGGAGCGGTCGAGCGAGAAGGACTGGGACAAGGTCCGCGCGCTGGTGAACACCATCGACCGCGACGAGATCGCCGACCCCTCGGGTGCCGTCGACGCGCTCGGTCGGCCGGTGATGGTGCCCAACCCGTACAACGTCGTCGTCAGCGTGATGATGCTGAAGGAGGGCTGGGACGTGCGCGGCGTGCGGGTGATCGTGCCGCTGCGCCCCTGCGACTCGCGCACGCTCACCGAGCAGGTGCTCGGCCGCGGCCTGCGCAAGGTGCACCCGCCGGAGCTCGAGGACGACGGCTCGGCCGAGTTGCGCCCCGAGAAGCTCTACGTGATCGAGCACCCCTCCTTCGAGGCGATCCTCGACCAGATCAAGGACCTCGTCGACGAGGAGGACTCCGACGCGATCACGCACACGGCCGAGCGCGTGCCCGTCACGCTCCGCCCCGACGAGGAGCGCGCCGCCGTCGACGTGCGCCTGGTCTCCTACGAGGGCGAGGCCGAGGTGGTGCAGGACTGGCGCGAGGGCTTCGACGTGCGCGCGCTGCCGGGCCTCTCACCGCGCCGGAAGTGGCTCGACGAGTACAGCGTCACCGAGATCCAGACCTGGCTGCGCGAGGCGATGAAGGGCGGCGAGACCGAGGGGCAGAGCTTCGAGCTTCCGGTCGAGCCCTCGTACCGCGACTTCGACCACCTGCTCGACGGCGTGTACGTGTTCCCGCTCCTGCGCAGCCTCCACAAGAGCTACCAGCACCAGAGCGCGGTGCGCGCGGTGGTGCGCGAGTACCTCGAGCGCAAGGTGTTCGACTTCCCGGCGTCGCTCCCTCTCTCCTTCGAGCGCGCGCTGGCCGAGGGCGAGGGGCGCATCGCGATGGCCAACCTCGCCCGACCCGAGCTCCGCGCGGCGGTGTTCGAGGCGCTGAAGGCCCCGCTGGAGACGGCGATGAACCGCCGCCTGCCCTCGTCGAAGCCGCTCCTGCACGAGCGCCGGGCGTCGGAGCTACAGCCCTACCAGGCGCCGAAGAAGAACGTGTATGAGCCCACGAAGCGGTCGGTCTTCGTGCGGGCCGCGATGGACAGCGCCGATGAGCGCAAGGTGGCGCTGCTGCTCGACGGGTGCGTCGACGTGGTGGGCTGGGTGAACAACCACCGCCGCGTGGGCTACTCGATCGGCTACGAGTGGCAGGGGAGGCAAGCGAAGTACATCCCGGACTTCGTGGCCCGGGCGCGCATCGGCGCGGTGGAGCACCACGTCATCGTCGAGGTGAAGGGTCGCTTCGACGACCGCGACAAGGCCAAGGCCGTGCGCGGCGCGGGCTTCGCCGAGCTGCTCACGCTCGCGGACGGACGCCCCTGGCACTACGTCTTCCTCATCGAGAACGCCTCGTCGGGGCGCACGGACATCTCCTGGTGGTCGAAGCAGTCGGTGACCTCGATGGCGGACCTGCTGCGCCACATGGAGGCGCTCCCGTTGATCCCGCCGTCGGGCTCCGAGACGAAGATCACCCCGGAGGTGAAGCCCGACGTTCCGCCCGAGGAGCGCCACCACGCCGCGTGGCCCGTGGTCTCGCTTGACGACCTGCATGGGAAGTCCCTCGCCGAGGCTCCCGTGCGCGGGTGGCTACGGGTGGGGGCAGGGCCTCGACGCAGCCGGGACCTCGTCGCGGTGCGCGTGCCCGACGCCGCGATGGAGCCGGGCCTGCCCGAAGGGGCGTGGGTGCTGGTGCGACCGCACGAGGCGCCGCGGACCGCGGTGGCGCTGGACCAGCGGCGGGCGCTGATGAGAATCGGGGAGGGGGCAGACG
>JAEYZO010000809.1 GCA_023428035.1 Pseudomonadota bacterium
CATCGAGCCTCCCGCCGAGGTCGAGGTGGTGCGCGTGCGCAGCGCCGCGGAGATGCACGCCGCGGTGGCGCCGCGCGCGACGGACTTCGACGTCGTGGTGATGGCCGCCGCGGTGGCCGACTACCGCCCGGCCGACGTGGCCGCGCACAAGATCAAGAAGGGCGCCGCGGAGCTCTCGCTGAGGCTCGTCGCGAACCCCGACATCCTCGCCTCGCTCGGCGCCGCTCGCGCGGCCCTGGCCTCGCCGCGGCCGGTGCTGGTGGGATTCGCGGTCGAGACGGGAGACCTCGTCGCCCACGCCCGCGCGAAGCTCGATCGCAAGGGCTGCGACCTCGTGGTGGCCAACCGCGCCGAGGACGGCTTCGAGGGCGAAGACAACCGCGTGGTGCTCGTCGACCGAGCCGGCGACGAGCCGTTGCCTACCATGCCCAAGCGTGAGGTCGCGCGCCGCATCCTCGACCGCGTGGTCACGCTGCTGGCCTCGGGTCCGTGAACCACTCGCCCCCACATCGGAGAATGTTGAAGCTGGGCCGCCGCCGGACCCGCGCGGTCGAAAGTACGCGCGCTCCGCCGCGAAGCGTCGACGCGCTCGGAGCGAGGCGTTGAAGCGCGCGCTCCGCCGCGGATAGACTGCCCAGGTGTTGCAGCACGACGCGCTGGCGGCGCTCGCCTCTCGGTACGGCATCACCGAGACGCTCACCGGCGCCGTGCTGGTGGTGGACGACGACCGCGAGAACCTCGCGGTGCTGCGCGCCTTCCTCGACGGCGACTACGTGGTCTACGAGGCCACCGACGGGGCGTCGGCGCTCGAGCTGCTCGCCGCGCACCGCGTCGACGTCGTGATCGCCGACCAGCGGATGCCGGGGATGACCGGCGTCGACCTCCTGGAGGTGGTCTCGCAGCTCTACGCCGACACCGCGGGGATCCTCCTCACGGCCTACACCGACACGCCGCTCCTCATCGAGGCGATCAACCGGGCGCGGGTCTTCAGGCACCTGCGCAAGCCCTGGGAGCCCGGGGACGTGCTCGCCGCCGTGGCGCAGGCGACCGCTCACGTCGAGCAGGTTCGCATCAACGTGCAGCTCCTCGAGCGGCTCACGCAGCGCACCGACGAGCTCGCCGCCACCCTCGAGCAGCTCCGCGCGGCGCAGCGGCAGATGATCCTCCTCGAGCGCCTCGGCACCATGGGCCGCCTCGCCGCGGGGATCACCCACGACCTGCGCAACATGGTGCAGATCCTGATGATGTTCGAGGTGCAGTTCGAGCGCTGGCAGGTGCCCGACCGCATCGCGCGGCCCTTTCAGACCACCGTCGCCGCGATGCGCAACCTGCAGCTCTCGCTGTCGACCCTCCAGCAGTACGCCTCCAGCGGCCGCCTCGCGATGGAGCGGGAGCCCGTCGACGTGAGGGCGCTTCTCTCCGACGCCGTCACCGTCATGCAGCTCGACGCCTCGCAGCGCGAGGTCACGCTCTCGCTCCGCGCCGCGGGGGAGATGCGCCAGGTCCGCGGCGACCACGCCAAGCTCCTGCAGGTGATGGTGAACCTCCTGCGGAACGCGCTGCAGGTGTCTTCCTCGGGCGACGAGGTCCGCCTCGACGCGGTCGAGACCCCCGAGGGCCTCGCGCTCGGCGTCGAGGACGACGGCCCGGGCGTGCCCGCCGAGGTGCGCGAGCACCTCTTCGACCCCTTCGTCTCGACCAAGGGCGAGCACGGCGTCGGGATCGGGCTGTACATGTCCCGCCTCGTGGCGGAGCACCACGGCGGCGTCCTGAGGCTGTCCCCGACGCGCTCCGGCCGCGGAGCCCGCTTCGAGCTCCTCCTCCCATACGGGTAAACCCCGATCGGGTTCTACCTGATTGCGAGGCCGCCTCTTTCAAAGCTCCACTCCGCTCCATCCCTGATGAGTCAAGACCCCGCACGACCCACCACATTCTCCACCCCCCTCCAGGACGGCGAACGCCCGAGCGGTGAGAGGCGCCGCTCCACCCTCCCCGCCGACCGCCCGTCCTTCGGCGAGGCCCGGCCCTTCGAGCAGCTCGACGGCGGCATCGGCCGCGAGGTGCTCTACCGCCCGCAGCGCTACACCGCCGCCGACGTCGCCCCCCTCGAGGTCACGTTCGAGCTCACCTCGGGCGTGTCGCGCCTCCGCTGCGAGGTCGACAACTTCTCGCAGAACGGCCTCGGGGTCGTCTGGCCCGAGGGCCTCGCCGCGCCCGCCGAGGGCACGGTCTTCTTCGGCTGCTCCGCCCGCTTCGGCGGCCACGCGCTGTACCAGGGCGCGGCGCGGGTGACGAACTACCGCGTCGTCGACGGCCGGCCCACGGCGGGCCTCGCGCTCACCGACGACCTCCTCGACATCGAGGCCGTGATGCAGCTCCGCGACGTAGCGGCGTGGCAGGCCGGCGGCGGCGCGACGCTCTCGACGGGCGACCGCGCCTGGTGGGCGCCCGGGCACGCGGAGTTCAAATCCGTCGTGGCCGACCTGCGGCTCTACCTGGAGGAGAGCCGCGCGTGCTTCGACGCCCTGGAGCGCTCCCTCCCGTGGGAGGTGCTGCACGGCCGGAGCGACAGCGCGGCGCGCGCTCAGCTCATCAACGGCATACGCGGTAGCTTCGTCCGCGACGTGGTCGCGCTGGCCGAGCGCGGCGACGCGGCGGCTCGGGCCCTCGACCCTGAGTCCACGCGGCGGCTCGCGCTGTACTCACAAGCGCAGCTCGACGACCTCTTCATGCCCGCGCCCTTCTTCCACCGCGCTCGCTCCAAGCCGCTGAACTACGCGGGCGACTATGAGATGATGCGCTTCATCTACGACGAGGCCTTCGAGGGCGACTCGCTCTACGCCAAGGCGATGAACCTCGCCGGCGTCTCGATGGCGGGCGCGCGGCTGGTGCGCACGCGCCGCGACGCCTTCAAGGAGTGGCTCCTCGCGCGCATCGCCGACGTGGGCCCCCGGGGCACCCTGCGCATCGCGTCGATCGCGTCGGGGCCCGCGCAGGAGATCTTCGAGCTGCTCACCGAGGCCGACGAGCTCCCGGCGCGCCTCGACGTCGTGCTCTTCGACCAGGACGACCGGGCCCTCGGCTTCGCGTTCCGGCGCCTCTCGCGGCTGGTGGCCGCGCGGGGCGAGCGCGGGGTCACCATCCGGTACCTGCACGACACCATCCGTCGCTTGATCAGCGACCCGACGCTCTTCGTCGACTTCGGGCCCTTCGACGTGATCTTCTGCGGCGGGCTCTTCGACTACCTCAAGCAGCCCACGGCGGCGCGGCTGACCCGCGCGCTGTACAACAACCTCTCGCCCGGGGGCTCGGCGGTGGTCGGGAACGTGGTGCCCGAGATGCCGTCGCGTTGGATCATGGAGCACCTGCTCGACTGGCACCTCGACTACAAGCCCCGGCACGCCCTGGTGCAATTCGCCGCCGAGGGCGCGCCCGGCGCGGAGCTCGCCCTGATCGAGGAGCCCTCGGGCTGGAACCCCTTCGTCGTCGTCACGAGGCCAGGCGGGTGAGATGACCGACCACGAGGTCCCCGCTGACGTCTTCGACGCGGCCTGGGCCGAGTGGCGCCTCGACCACAACAAGCGCGGGCTGCGCCTCGCGCTCATCCTCGTCATCTGCCTGCACCCGCTCTTCGCGGGCCTCGACCTCGTCGTCTCCCCCCGCCGGTGGCTCCCGCTCCTCCTGGGCTACCGGGTGCTGAGCGAGCTGATCTCCATCGGGCTCCTGCGCTCCCTCGACCGGCCCTGGGTCGCGCGGAGCATCGTCGCCGTCACCGCGCTCTACATGATCTCCGTCGCCTCGGGGATCACCCTCGCGACGGTGGTGCTCGGCGGCTACGACGCCTACTACTACGCCGGGCTCAACCTGGTGATGGTCGGCGCGGGGCTCCTCTACGTGTGGCCCGTGCGCGCGGCCCTGCTCACCTACGGGACGATCTTCGCGAGCTTCATCCTGGGCAACATCGGCGACTGGCGCGACCTCGCGAGCCCCGCGGGGGCGTCGTCGGTGATCTTCCTCTTCTCGACGGCGTCGATCGTGACCGCGGGGCACTACTTCTCCTGGCGCAGCGCGCGGCAGCAGGTGCGCGACCGCCTCGCCGTGCAGCGCGCGTCGGACCGCCTCGCCCGCGCCAACGAGGACCTCCAGCGCCTCGACCGCTTCAAGTCGCGCTTCTTCGCGAACATCACCCACGAGCTCAAGACCCCCCTGGCGATGATCCTCTCGCCGGTGGAGCTCATGGTCGACGGGGAGTTCGGCCCCCTCACCGAGCCCCAGCGCGCCACGCTTCGATCGGTGTACCGGGCCGGCGCGAGGCTCCTGAAGCTGATCGCCGACCTCCTCGACCTGTCGCGCATCGAGGAGTCGCGCCTGCGGCTCCGCGTCGGGCAACACGACCTCGTCGCGTGGCTGCGCGGGATGGTCGCCCAGGTCGCGCCGCTCACCGACCGGAAGCGCATCGACCTGCGACTCGAGACCGAGCTGGAGTCTCTGCCCACGTGGTGCGACCTCGACCGGCTCGAGCGGGTGTTCGTGAACCTGCTCTCGAACGCCGCGAAGTTCACGCCCGTCGGCGGCAGGGTGGTGGTGAGGGTGACCGAGGCGGGGGGCGCCGCGCGGGTCGACGTCGAGGACAACGGGCAGGGGTTTCCTAGCGAGCTGGCGGAGCGGTTGTTCGAGCGGTTCTTCCAGGTCGACGACGCCGGGGGGAACCGGGCGGGCGTGGGCGGTACGGGCATCGGCCTCGCGCTCGCGAAGGAGCTCGTCGAGCTCCACGGGGGGACGATCTCCGCGTCGGGCGGCGAGGGCCGCGGCGCGACCTTCACGGTGGTGCTCCCGACGGACCGGGAGCACTTCAGGCCCGAGGTGATCGACCGCCGCGCGGCCTCTCGCTCGGTGATCGGCGACCGCCGCGGAGACGCCGGGGGGATGCAGGCCTTCGCGACGGAGCTCACCAACCGGGAGGAGTTCCGCTTCCTCGACGTGGCCGACGCGACGGAGCGGCGCGTGGTGGAGCGCGACCGCGACGAGGCCAGCCGCGGCCGCAGCGTCCTGGTGGTGGAGGACACCCCCGAGGTCTTGCGTCTCGTTCACCTGGTGCTGCGGCAGCACTTTAGGGTGCTCACCGCCCCCAACGGGGTGAAGGCCCTGGAGCTCGCCACCCGCGAGCGGCCCGACGTGATCGTGACCGACCTGATGATGCCCGAGATGGACGGCTACGAGCTCACCCGGCACCTGCGCGCCGACCCGCGCACGCGCACCGTGCCGGTGGTGATGCTCACCGCGCGCGGAGAGACCGACGACCGGGTGCAGGGCCTCGAGAGCGGCGTGAACGCGTACCTCACCAAGCCCTTCGCGGCGCGGGAGCTCCTCACCACCGTGCTGCGGCAGCTCGAGCACCGAGAGCAGGCCGCCGAGCAGGCGCTGAGCTTCCAGATGGACTCCCTGGAGACCATCGCGGGCGGCCTCGCGCACGAGATCAACAACCCGCTCAATTACATCCGCAACGCGCTCGCGCGGATCCGCCTCGACGTGACCGAGGTGTTCAAGCTGGCGCGCGCGTCGACGCCGGACGAGGCCTCGACGCGCCTCGCCTCGCTGGAGCGGCGCTCGACGCAGATGTTCGACACGGCGCAGTCGGGCATCGGCCGCATCGCCGAGACCGTGAGCCTGATGGGCCGCTACTCCCGCGAGGGCTACGCCCGCGTGCAGCGGCCCCACGACCTCTTCTCCGCCGTGGAGGACGTCGTGCGCCTCGTGGTGCCGGCGATCCCGCGCGCGGTGGAGGTGGTGCGCGACCTCGAGGGCGACGGCACCGTCGAGTGCGTGCCCGAGGAGGTGCACCAGGTCTTGACCAACCTCGTGCAGAACGCCGTCGAGGCCGCGCCGGACGGTGAGGGCCGGGTGGTGATCACCGGCCGCGGCGACGACGACGGCGTCACGCTCAGCGTGCGCGACAACGGGCCGGGGATCTCGAGCGACGCCAAGGCCAGGATCTTCACGCCCTTCTTCACCACGAAGGAGCCAGGCCGAGGGATGGGCCTCGGCCTGACCATCGTGTGGCGCGTGGTGCACGTGCTCGGTGGCACCGTCAGCGTCGACGGCGCCCTCGGCGAGGGCGCGACCTTCACCGTGCGGCTGCCGCGACGTCAGCCGACGGGGAAGCCTGACCGAGAGGCCACGGAGTGAGCGCGGGGTAGAGCGCCCTCCACGCGCCGCGGCGCCAGCGCCACGCGAAGAGCGCCGACCCCAGCGCGGTCTCGCCCACGAAGCCCAGCCAGCCGCCCACGGCGCCGAGGTGCATCCAGCGCCCGAGCACGAGCGCCGCGCCGGGGATGCACACCCACACCACGCCGATGCCCAGGAGCGCCACCACGCGGACGTCCTTCGCGCCGCGCAGCGCGCCGCGCAGCACGATGTTCACCGCGTCGAGCACCTGGAACACCGCGGCCACCACGAGGAGCTGCGCCACGCGCCGCTCCACGCCCGGGTCGGCGCCGAAGAGCGACGCGATCCCGTCGCCCGCGACGGCGAAGGCGAAGCCGCAGAGGGCCATGAAGCCCACCGCGAGCTTGAGCCCCTCGAGCACCACGCGGTCGGCCTCCGCGACGTCCTTGCGGCCGAGCGCGCGGCCGACCAGCACCGACGTGGCCTCGGCCACCGCCGCCCCGGGGAGGAACGAGGTGCGGATCGTCGCGAGCGCGATCTGGTGCGCGGCCACCTCCGCGGCGCCCACGTTCGCGAGGATCGCCGTGAAGGTGGTGAAGGCCAGCACCTCCGCCCCGAACTGCAAGCCCGTGGGAACGCCCAGCGAGGCCACCTCCCGCGCCGCGGCCACGCGTGAGGGCGCGCCGGCGAGGGCGTCTCGCCGCTCGCGCCGCTCGCGCAGCAGCATCGTGAGG
>JAEYZO010000860.1 GCA_023428035.1 Pseudomonadota bacterium
GCGATGGCCTCGGGGGCGCACGCGTCCCAGAGCTTCGGGCCGAGGCCGAGGTGCGCGTAGAGCTCCGCGTGGCCCGAGGCGATGCGGCCGACCTTCACGCCGATGCTCCCGCAGCGCTCGCGGCTCGCCACGCCCAGCGACTCCGCGAGGGCCACCACCGCGGGGGACAGGTGCGAGCGCGAGGTGAGCATCCGGGCGCGGGAGGGGTCTCCCTCGGTCGAGGGCGCGAGGGGGCGAGGCTCGCCCGCGCCGTCGTCCGTGAAGGAACCGACGCCGACCTCGCCGTAGAAGCGCTCGCCCGTCACGGGGTTCACCACCGCGCCGACCCGCGCGCGGCCGTCGACGGCGAGGCCCACCATCACCGAGAATTGGTCGACGCGCTGGACGAACTCCGCGGTGCCGTCGAGGGGGTCGACGAACCAGCAGCGACCGCCGCGGGAGCTCTCCCGCGCGCCCTCGTCGAGATCGCCCTCCTCGGAGCACACCGCGTCGGCGGGGAAGCGCTCCCGCAGGAGCGCGACCGCGAGGGCGTTGGCGCGGCGATCGGCCTCGGTGACCGGGTCGTCGACGCCCTTCCACTCGACGGCGAAGCCCTGGTCGTAGACCTCGCGCACGAGGGTCGCGGCGCGGGTGGCGACCTCGAGGGCCGCGGCGAGGTCGCGAGAAGGAACCATCGGCGCGCAGCGTACCATCACCCCCTGGCGGATCAGGCCGCGCGGTCCCCTCGCGCCGCTGCTGGCGCATGGTGTAGAAGTCCCGCGCGGTCGCCGGGTCGATGTCGACCCGGGTGGCCACCAAGGAGAAAGTTCGATGAAGCTTCGTGGACTGGTTGGCGTCGCCCTCGTGAGCGGCGGGGCGTGGTTGCTCTCGGGTTGCGTGGTGCGCTCGCGGGGCGGGTACGCCTCGACGGGGCAGGTGTCGGTGCAGGCGCCCAGGCCGACGGCGCAAGCGAACATCAGCGCGAACGTGTCGGTGCCCGCGGGCGTGACCGTGATCCAGCAGGCCTGCCAGCAGGGCGCTCCCGAGCAGTGCAACGGCCTCGACGACAACTGCGACGGCGTGATCGACGAGGGCTGCGGCTACAACACCGGCAGCATCCAGATCACCGCCGCGTGGAACAGCTCGTCGGACATCGACCTGCACGTGATCGACCCGATGGGCGAGGAGGTCTACTACGGCCACCGCAACAGCCGCTCGGGCGGCGTGCTCGACCGCGACGCCAACGCGGCCTGCTCGGTCTCTCCGCCCACCGTCGAGAACGTCTACTGGGGCGAGTCTCCGCCGCAGGGCAACTACCGCATCCGGCTCGTGGCCTACGACATGTGCGGCAGCCCGCAGACCCCGGTGACCGTCTCCGTCGCCGTGGGCGGCCAGATCGTCGGCGCGTACAGCTTCAACTTCACCTACAACCGGCAGGAGTTCGTCCTGCCCTTCTCGATCTGACCCACCGCGGGGGGGCCCCTCGCCGGCCCTCGCGCCCATGCTCCCGCCTCCCACCCTCGACTCCCTCCTCGGCGGCCGCGTCGAAGCGGCGACCCTCACCCCAGAGACCGGCCTCGTGTGCCTCTCGGTGTGGAGCGCCGTCGGGATGCTCCGCCTCACCGTCGGCGTGGGCCCGCGCGTGTGGGGGGTAGGGCTCTCTCCGCGCGAGCCGTCGTTCCGCGCGCCCTCGCGTCACCCGCTGGTGGCCGCGCTGCGCGCCCACGTCGTGGGTCACCGCGTGCGTCACGTCACCTACGAACCCGACGACGCCGACCTGTGGCTGAGCGTGGGCGACGAGCGAGCGACGGCCCGGGTACGGATGCGCCCCGGGGCGCAGGGCGAGGTCGAGGTGCGCGACGTCGAGGGCGCGCGGGTGGTGCACTGGCGGGGAGAGCCGTCGCGCTCGCCAGGGCTGGGCGTCGACGACGAGCTCACGGTAGCGGGGGAGACCCTGGTGCGCGCGAGCGACACCCTCGCGGCGGAGCTGCGCCGCGCGGCGCTGTTGAAGTCCCTCGAGGCGCACGCGAGGCGGCTCACCCGACGCGCCGAGGCGGTGACCGAGGACCTCTCTCGGCTCGACGACGTAGAGACGCTGCAGCGCACGGGGCGTCTCCTCCTCGCGCAGGGGGCGAAGATCCCGCGCGGCGCGACGCGCTACACCCTCGACGACTGGGAGACCGGCGGGGCCCTCGAGGTCGCCCTCGACCCCGCGACTCCCGCGAAGTCCCAGGCCGAGGGCTTCTTCCAGAAGGCGAGGCGCATCCAGCGGGGCGAGGCCGTGATGTGGGCGCGGCTCGAGGCTACCGAGCGCGCGAGGGTGGCGACGCGCGCGCTCATCGACGCGGTGCGCGAGACCGAAGAGGTCACCGCGACGTCGTTGAAGGCGTGGGGTGACGAGGCGACGGCGCTGGGCCTCACGCTGGCCGCGACGCTACCGCCGAGGGTGCGCGCGAGGTCCGCGCCGCGGCAGCCCTTCATCGAGTACCTCGGGTGGCGCGAGCAGCGGATCCTCGTGGGTCGCGGCGCGGCCGACAACGACCGGCTCACGCTCCGCGTCGCGCGCCCGCAGGACCTCTGGCTCCACGCGCGCGGAGCGTCCGGCGCGCACGTCGTGGTGCCGCTGGTGAAGGGCGCCGAGTGCCCGCAGGAGCTCCTCCTCGACGCCGCGACGCTGGCGGTGCACCACAGCGACCTGCGCGGCGAAGCGAGCGCCGAGGTGACCTGGGCGGAGAGGCGCCACGTGCGAAAGCCCAAGGGGAGCGCCACCGGCAAGGTCGTGGTCGACCGCGAGCGCGTGCTCCCGCTGCGGGTGGAGCCCTCGCGCCTCGCGCGCCTCCTCGCGGCGCGGCGCGAGGGCTGAGCTACGACCGCGAGCGCGACGCCCACGCCGCCAGGGCCCCCACCGCGCCGACCCCCGCCAGCAGGAACACCACCGAACCGCCACTCCCCGACGGCGCCGCGGGCGCGGACGTGACCCCCGACGTCGGTGTCGTGACTCCAGCGTCGTGCACCACCGGCGCCTCGGGCGGCGCAGGCTCCGGCGTCACCTCGCGGGTGAGCGTCGGCG
>JAEYZO010000025.1 GCA_023428035.1 Pseudomonadota bacterium
ACCGTGAGGGCCGCGAGGGCCATGGGGGCCACGCGCATCACGGGCGCCCAGGGGCCGCCCTCGGCGAGGGAGGCCGCGAGGGGGGTGAGCGCCGCCCCCGCCGTGAGGTACGCGGCGCGCTCGGGCCTGCGCATCGAGCCCCGCGCGACCGAGACGCCCTGGGCGTTCGACATCGCGCTCACGTAGCTAGTCATCATCGAGCCCACCACCGCCGCGAGGGGCAGCGCGAGGAGCGCGAGGGAGTGACGCCACGCGACCGCCAGGCCGAAGAGGAAGAAGAACTCCTGGTACCGGTCCGAGGCCGCGTCGAGGATCTTCCCGCCCCAGCTCCCCTTGTGGGTGATGCGCGCGACCATGCCGTCGAGGCCGTCGCTCAGCGCCGCCACGGCGGCGAGGAGCGCGCCCAGGCCGAAGTGCCCGCCGGCCATGGCCACCCCCGCGCAGAGCCCCAGCGCGAGGCCCGAGAGGGTGACGGCGTTGGGCGTGACGCCCAGCGAGGCCAGGAGCACCCCCACCGGGCGCAGCGCCCAGTAGCCCGCGGACATCACCCTCCGACCGAGGAGGGCGCTGCCGCCGTCACGCTCGACGCGCGCGAAGCGATCGCCCCAGGCGAAGGCCGCGAAGGCCGCGCCCACGCCGAGCGCCAGGAACACAAGGATCAACGAGCACGCGAGGTCGACCATCGGCTGTCTCCTCCGTCTGCCTCCGCGGACCTCGGCGCGCCGACGGCGACCGTCGCGCGGAGCTGGTCTGAGAGGGCTTCATCCACACTCTGCGACCGGGTGGTCGCCGCGACGCGGACCTTCCTTGGACGTGATCGAGTAGGATGTGCGCGGGCGGCCTGCCTCATCACCCAAACATCGGATTTCCGCGGGGGGGCGGGCGCGGCTTCACCGCCGCAGTTCGACGGGAGCGCGCGGCGGTGTTGAGGTCTACTGAGCCTATGCGATTCCACGTCGAGGCCCCGGTCGCGGCCACCGTCGAGGAGCTCTACGCCGTCGCCCTCGACGCCGAGGCCGTGGTCGAGCTGCCGTCGTTCATGCCGCTCCTCGCGTCGGTCGCGCGCGTGGAGCAGACGGCGCTCGGAGACGGTCGGGTGCGCGTGGTCGACCGCTACGCGCCCGCGTTCGACCCGCCCTCCTTCGCGCGCGGGCTCACCCGCGAGTCCCTCGGGTGGGACCTCGTGCTCACCTGGGACCCGTCGACCTTCGCCGCGGATTTCGTGATCGAGCCCAAGGTGAAGCCCGAGTGGCGGAGCCGCGTCGACGCGGGGGGCGTGTACCGCTTCGAGCGCCGCGGCGAGAGCTCCGCGCGGGTGATCGAGGGAGAGATCGTGATCCGCGCGGGGGTGGTGGGCGGGCTCGCCGAGCGCTTCGCGGTGGGTCAGCTCACGAAGCAGTTCGAGGGCGAAGCTCGGCTGTTGGAGTCGTGGGCGCGTCGCCGTCGACAGGCCGTCGCGGGCGGTGCTAGCAAGCGCGGCGAATGAAGCTCCCGAAGTTCGCGCGCGGTCTCACCGACGCAGTGATGGGCGCCGCCCGCGGAGGCATCGAGCGCCGCATGGGCGGCTACCGCCAGGCCGCGCACCGGGTCGACCCGACCTTGCCCGAGCGGGTGACGGGAGACGGCCCGCGCGTCGCGGTGGTGGGCGGAGGCATCGCGGGCATCACCGCGGCGACCACCCTCGCGGAGCGGGGCTTTCGCGTGACGCTCTACGAGCGCGAGCGCTACCTCGGCGGCAAGACCGGCGCGTGGGCGGTGGACGTCGACGGCGACGTTCAGCTCGTCGACCACGGCTTTCACGCCTTCTTCGCGCACTACTACAACCTGCGGGGCTTGATGGAGCGCGCGGGGGTCACGGCCAAGCTCAAGCGCATCGAGTCGTACGAGATCCTGCGCCGCGACGGCACTCGCATCTCGATCAAGGACGTCGAGACCGCGCCGCTCTTGAACCTCCTCGGCCTCGCGTCGACGGGGGTGTACAGCGTGCGCGACCTCTTGTTCAGCAAGCGCTTGTATAAGCTCGACCCCTTCTTGCGCTACGACGAGGCGGTCACGTTCAGAGACTGGGACCACGTCGCGTACGACGATTTCGTGCGCGACGCCGACCTGCCCGGCGACCTGCGGCTGGTGTTCAACACCTTCGCGCGGGCGTTCTTCTCCGAGGGAGACCGCTTGTCGGTGGCCGCGCTGGTGCGGGCCTTTCACTTCTACTACCTGTCGAACGACGGCGGGCTCCTCTACGACTACCTCGACGACGACTACGAGACGGCCTTCGCGGGCCCGCTCCGCAGGCGCTACGAGTCCCTCGGCGGAACGGTCGTGCTCGGCGCCGAGG
This sequence comes from Pseudomonadota bacterium, assembly GCA_023428035.1. Lineage (GTDB taxonomy): Bacteria > Myxococcota_A > Polyangia > Polyangiales > JAEYZO01. The sequence continues at coordinate 2,336 of JAEYZO010000025.1, forward strand.
TGCAGGGCGTCGACCCTGACGAGGGCGCGCGCTGGCGCGTCGCGGGGGAGCCCTACGACGCGGTGATCCTCGCCTCGGACGTGAAGGGCACGAAGAGGATCATCGAGGGCTCACCGGCGCTGCGCGAGCGTCACCCGGCCTTCGCGGAGCGCGTCGCGAGGCAGCGGTGCTCGCAGCGCTACGCGGTCTTGCGCCTCTGGATGGACCGCGACGCGACGGGCGAGCTCCCGGTCTTCGTCATCACGGACCGGCTGCGCGCGCTCGACGCGGTCACCGCGGTGCACCGGGTCGTGCCCGCGGCGCGGGAGTGGGCGGCGTTGAACGGGGGCGGCGTGTACGAGCTCCACTGCTACGCGGTGCCTGACGCGATGAGCGAGCCCGAGCTGCGCGCGGCGCTGGTGGAGGAGCTGGAGCACTACCTCCCTGCGTTGAAGGGCGCGACGGCGGTGCGGGAGTACCTGCACGTGCGCGACGACTTCGCGGCGTTTCATGTGGGTACGCACGCGGAGCGGGCCGAGGTCGAGACGGGCGTGGAGGGGCTGTACCTCGCGGGCGACTGGGTGAGGCTGCCCTTCCCGGCGACCTTGATGGAGGCCGCGTGCGCGAGCGGCTTGCTGGCGGCGAACGCGGCGCTGCGCACAGCGGGTCTACGCGACGCCGAGGTGTGGTCGGTGCCGAAGCGGGGGATTCTGGCGCGGTAGAGCGCGGAGCGAAGGCTCCGCGTCGGGTGCGGCGCGACGACCCCGTTCGCGGCGACCTGGTAGCGACGCCCGCCGCGAGCGTCAGGGCGCGCAGGGAGGACGGGACGCGGTCGACGTCAGGGGGCTGACGATTTCGACGTCCGATGGAGCGCGTCGTGGAGCTTCTGTGAGGCGGCGCGCGCAGCAGGGCGCGGGGAACCAGCGGAGTCCTCCGGTGGGCTCGAGAGCGGCGAGGCGACCTTTGACTACTGCCTCGATGGCCGACGTGCCGCCATCGAGGAGGGCGCGCGGTGAGAGGCGTTCATACGGGTAGATTGATCGGCCGTTGGTTCGAAGGGAGACCTCGATGCAGTCGAAGGGATACATGGTGATCTTGCTCCTTGGCTGTCTCGCCTTCGCCTCATCGGGCTTCGCCCAGCGTCGCAGGCGCGTCCGCTCGCCGAGGCGCCACAGACCAGTCACGACGCAGCTCTTCACCCCCGAGCAGCGCGCGTGCAGGCGAAGGACCTTGCCACAGCTCCGGCGTCGGCATCCGGAGTGGAACCGTATCCAGCTCTCGAACGCGCTGATCGAGGCCTGCCCCTCGGAAGAGGAGATGGGATGCATCTGAGCCGTCTGGGCGCGGTGACCCTCTCGGCCATGACCGCGGCCGCGCTCGCGGGCTGTGGCGCGATCACCGAGCAGCGGAGCTCGATCCGCGAGGTGCACTCGCGGGTGGCCTACCAGCGCCCGCTCCGCACCGCGTTGCGCGCGACGGGGAGGCTGCGTGGCGACGTGCTCCGAGTGGAGGCCGAGCGCGAGCGGCGCTGCTCGGTGGGGCACACTCTGCGAGGGGTGACTCGCACGGCGGTCACGCGGACCTTCCATGACACGCACGGGGTAGTGTCGCTCGCGGGGGTCGGCGGGCTCGTCGGCCTCGGAGTGGGGGGAGCGATGCTCGCGCAGGGCGGCCCTGAGACCGATGCGGAGAGCGCGATCATGGTGGGCTCCCTCGTGGCGGGGGTGGCGCTGCTTCTGCCTTGGGTGGTGCGGCGCATCGAAGCCCGCGACAGCACGGAGGAGTCGCCGATGACGGAGAACGTCTCCGAGGGCGAGGCGAGGTGCGGAGGGGCGCCCGCCGCGGGGATGACCTTGCGGGTGGAGATCGGTCAGGGCTTCGCGTTGGAGCGTCTGTTGGGCCCAGACGGGGCGGTGGAGTTCGACCTCGGGAGCTCCGTCACCGACCAAGGCTGGCGCGACGCGACGGCGGTGACGCGGACGCGGATTCGGGTGGGGGGCGTGCTGTCGGCAACGGCGGACCTGAGCGCGGTGCGACGGCGATGGGTCGACCGGCGGTGGGCAGTCGCAGAGACGAGCGTCGAGGGGCTACGGGCCTTCGCGAGGGAGTTCCCAGAGGACCCGCGGGCGGAGCAGGTGCCCGAGCTGGTCGCGGAGTTCGAGCGCGCGGCGGATGTCGCCGCGAGGCGAGCGGCGTGGGAGGCCCTGGGCGACGACGAACTCGATGCCCTGGCGCGCTTCAAAGACGCGTCGACGCGAGACGTCTTCGGGGCCGAGGTCGAGTGCAGGCTCGGGTCGCGCAGCAGGGGCGCAGACGCGTTGCGCGCGGCCGAGTCGCGCTGCGACGGAGCGATCAACGCGATCCCCTCAGAGGAGTGGGCGCGCTGGGTCGACGTGGCCAGACGCGCCGAGGCCGACCGGGCGGAGATCGTACGGCTCCGGATCGAGGCCGAGGCGCTGGAGCGCGCGGCGCGTCAGACCACGGCGGCGAGCGCGAGGGAGCGAGAGTCGAGGGAGCGGGCGCGGCTCCTCGCCACCCTGCGGAGCGTGCAAGCGAGGGTGGGAGCGGCGGTATCGGCGTGCAGCGCGGGACGCACCGGGGCGGCGAGCGCGCGCGCGGCCTACGAGGCGCTGCGCTCCATCGGCGGGCCCTTGCAGCAGGCGCTCGCGAGGCGCGTAGCGGGCGCGTGTCGATGCACCCCGGGGCAAGCCGGGATCGCGCTCACGCCCAACCGCGCGTGGAGGGCCCTTCGACTCTCGTCAACGGTGGTCGACACCGACGGCGACGGGATCACGGACCCCTACGACCGCTGCGTGTCGGAACCAGAGACCCGAAACGGCTTCGAGGACGACGACGGCTGCCCAGACCGGGTCAGCGTCAGCGTCGACGACACCGACGGAGACGGGATCCCCGACGCGCGCGACGCGTGCCGCGACCTGCGCGAAACCCGCAACGGCTTCGAAGACGACGACGGTTGCCCCGACGAGGCGCCCCCCGCAGCAACGGTGGAGGCGGAGCGCATCGCGATCAACCAGCGGGTGCATTTCGAGTTCGACCGGGATGAGATCTTGCCGAGGTCGTTCCCGATCCTTGACGAGGTCGTGGCGGCGCTGCGGGCGCACCCGGCGATCCGTCGCCTCCGCGTCGAGGGGCACGCCGACGACACCGGCGCCGTGGGTCACAACCAGGACCTCTCGCTTCGGCGTGCGCGGGCGGTCGCGGAGTATCTCCGGCAGCACGGGGGCGCGGGTCGGCGCGTGTCGAGCCGCGGCTTCGGCTCGACGCGGCCCGCGGTGCTCGGCGACGGTGAGGAGGCC
>JAEYZO010000058.1 GCA_023428035.1 Pseudomonadota bacterium
GGGGACGTCGACGGCGACGGCTACGGCGACCTCGTGGTCGCCGCGCACGAGGCCCAGGCCGGGGGCGGCGCGGGCGCCGTGGGCCGGGCCTACCACTACCTCGGGGCCGCCACGGGGGCCCCGCAGCAGGTGCTGCTGAGCGACCCGAACCCGCGCGACGAGGCGCGCTTCGGCTTCGGCGTGACGGGCCTCGGCGACACCAACGGCGACGGCTACGACGACTTCGCGGTGGGCGACCCCCTCGACGTGCCCAACCGCGCGCACGTCTACCTCGGCGCCGCCGAGGCGCCCTTCGCGCCCTCGCTCTCGCTCTCGGCGCCCATGGGCGTCGACGCGCGGCGCTTCGGCTACTGGATCGCCCTGGCCCCGCGCGCGCGCCGGGCCGATCCCCTCTACGCCCTGGCGCGGAGGTCTTCGACGGTGTCGTGCAGCGTCGCGATGGGGTCGCGGGCGCTCCACCCGAGCTCGGCCTCGGCGCGGGTCGCGTCGACATACCAGTAGAGCTGAGACATCTCGGCCGTCTCGGGGTCGACCGGGGCGCTCGACCCGACGTAGCGCAGCGCGCGGTCCATCAGGGTCGCGCCGAGGCGCGCGAGCTTCGGCGAGGGCGGCAGCGGTAGCACGGGGGCGCGCACGCCCGAGACGCGCTCGAGACGACCGAAGAACTCCCGCACGGTGCAGTTCGATCCGCCCATGAGGTAGCGACGTCCGGGAGCGCCCTTCTCCATCGCGAGCACCATCCCCTCGGCGGCGTCGCGGGCGTCGACGTACGACATCCCGCCCGAGGGCACGAAGGGCACGCGGCCCTCGAGGAAGAGCTTCACGTCGTTGGTCGACGATCCCTGCCCGTCGCCCGGCCCGAGGAGCAGCGACGGGTTCACCACCACCACCTCGAGGCCGTCGCGGTTCTGCGCGAGGGCTTCTTTCTCCGCGTAGAGCTTCGAGCGGTAGTACGCGAAGCGCTGGATGATCGCGTAGGGCGTGGGGTCGTCCTCGCGGGTCACCACGTCGGCGTCTTCGCTGATGGCGACGGTGCCGCTGGTCGAGGCCACCACCGCGCGCCTCACGCCCGCCGCGCGGGCCGCCTCGCACACCACCCGGGTGCCCTCGACGTGCGTGCGCCAGAGCGCCTCGGCGTCGTCGGGGTCGCGCGAGACCTTTCCCGCGCAGTGAAAGACCCCGTCGCAGCCCGCGACCGCGGCGCGGACGGCGTCGGCGTCGAGGATGTCGCCCTTCACCGCGGTGACGCCCTCGCGGGGAGGGAGGCGGTTCGCGCCCCGCGCCATCGCCACGACCTCGTGACCCCGCGCCCGCAGCGCGTCGACGACGTGCGACCCGAGGAAGCCCGTCGCGCCAGTGACCAGGTACCGCATCGCCGCTCCCATCAACCCAGGGCGAAGGCCCGCGTGAAGGCGTAGAGCAGCCCCACGTCGTTCGACTTCACCAGCCCCGCCATGAACTCCGTCGCGCCGGGCTGCCAGCCCTCGCGCACGATCCTCGTGAAGAGCTCCGGCGAGGTCTTCAGCACGCAGTCGGCCTTGGCGCCCTCGGGCCGACCGTTGATCACCGAGCACTCCGTGGGCGAGACGGTGACCGTCCACTTCGACTCGGGGGACTCACCGAGGGTGAAGTAGAAGCTCACGGGCTGCTCGACCCCGCCCGGCACGAAGCGTTTTTCGAGGTCCTCGAAGAGCACCACCAGGGGGTGCCGTCGGATCTCGCTCTCGTGCGGCGTGTCGAGCCCCGCGAGGTCGAGCACGCCGCCGTCGCGCAGGGTCTCCACCGCGCGCTGCGCGAGGCGGGCGACGGTGCGGGCCTTCTCCACCGGGCGCATCCCGTGGGTGAGGCGCTCGAGGTGCTCGTGCTCCAGCGCCGGCCCGATGCGAGCGACGAGGTCGCGCCGCTTCGGCACCCGACCGCTCTTGGGCAGCGCCTCGAAGGTGCCGCCCAGGTACACCGGCAAGAGGTCCACCCGGTGCTGCAGCGCGAGGAAGCCCACCGCGCCCTTGAACTTCCTGATCTGCCCGTCGGTGCTGCGGGTCCCCTCGGGGAAGATCAGCACCGTGCGGCCCTGCTCCAGCAGCCTCCCCACCTCGCGCAGGGTCTGGTGAAGCCCCGCGTCGCGGTCGAAGGCGGCGACGTTGGTGAAGTTGTCCCAGAAGGCGCGCTTGGTCGGTGTGTCGAAGAAGTAGTCCTTCGCGGCGAGGGCCACGAGGTCGTCGCCGTAGCCGCCGAGCGCGTGCTTCACCAGCCCCATGTCGAGGTGCGAGCTGTGGTTCGCGATCACCAGGGTGTTGCGGTTGTGCGGGATGAACGACCGCCCCGTCACCCTGGGCTTCATCACGCTCTCGTAGAAGCCCCGCTGGAGGAACCCCAGCGCGCCCTTCACCACGTCCTTCACGGGCTCGGGCACGACGATGTCCTCGTCGTCCTTCGGGGCCTTCAACCGCGGGCGCTCGGCCGTCGGAGCCGCGACGCCGAGCAGCGCCTCGACCTCGGCCACCGTCTCGATCCCCGCGAGCCCCTGGGGCAATTGCACCCCCGGCTTGATCGCCTCGAGCGACACCGCGAGCTCCATCGCCATCAGCGAGTCGAAGCCCAGGTCGGCCCTGAGCTTCGTCGCGCCCGTCACCGCCGCCGGGTCCCTGCGCGCGATGGTCGCGACGGCGAAGCGCACCGGGCTCGACCCCGCCGCCTCGCCCTCTGCGCGCGGAGGCACGGACGTCGCCGCGAGCATCCGCTCGACCACGGGGCGCACCTCGTTGCGCTTCACCTTGCGCGTCGCGGTGCGCGGCAGGGCCGCGTCCCAGGGGAGCACCACCGAGGGCTGCCACGCCGAGGGCAGGTCCTTCAGCCTCGCGCGCAGCTTCGCCATCGCGGCCTCCCTCCGCGCGGCGCGCTCGTCGTCAGGGACGTCGTCGGTGTCGGGCACCGCCAGCATCGCGACGCGCTCTCCCCCCTGCGGGTCGGCCACGCCGAGCACCACCAGCTCCTTCACGTGCTCCACCGCGCCGATGAGCCGCTCGACGTCGTCGGGGTACACGTTCTCGCCGTTGGCGCCGACCACCACGTCCTTCGAGCGCCCCACCAGGGTGAGGAGTCCCTTGTCGTCGATGCGCCCGAGGTCGCCCGTCTTGAGCCAGCCGTCCTCGGTGAGCGACGCCGCGGTGGCCTCGTCGTTGTCGGCGTAGCCCTTCATCACGTTGGGCCCGCGCGCGTACACCTCGCCTACGCCGCTCGCGTCGGGCGACACCACCCTCAGCTCCACGCCGGGGATCGCAGGACCCACCGTGCCGTGCTTCGCCTTCGGCGAGCCCTTCGCGACCGACAACACGGGCGCCGCCTCGGTGAGCCCGTAGCCCTCCGCGAGCGGCAGGCCGAGCCCCTGGAACAATTCCGCGGTGGCCTTGGGCAGCGCCGAGCCGCCGGAGATCAGGTACTTGAGCCTCCCGCCCAGCCTGTCGTGCACCGGGCCGAAGAGGGCGCGGCCCACGTCGACGCCCACCGTGCGACCCAGCGTGCGGTTGAGCGCGAGGGCCGTGTCGAAGACCGCGTTGGCGGTGGGGCCGCGGTCCTTCACCTCGCGCAGGATGCGCCGCTCCAGGAGCTGCCAGAGGGCCGGCACGCCCACCATGGCCGTCACGCGCCCGTCGGCGAGGGCGGCGACGAGCTTCTCGCCGTTGAGCTCGTCGAGGTAGAGCACCGACGCGCCGCGCGCGAGCGGCAGGAGCAGCCCGCAGGTGAACTCGAAGGTGTGATGCAGCGGCAGCACCGAGAGCGTGCGGTCGCGCTCGCCCAGCGGGAACACCGGGCCGCGCGAGGCCACCAGCGAGGCGAAGTTGCCGTGCGAGAGCATCACGCCCTTGGGCGTGCCCGTGGTGCCCGAGGTGTAGATCACGCTCGCGAGCTCGTCGGCCGAGGGCGGGGGCACCGCGGGGGCCCTCAGCGAGTCGTCGCGGCGGGCGATGTCGGTCGCGTCGAGGCGCAGCGCCGTCACGGACTCGCCCAGCGTCGCGAGCCGCGCGCGCACCTCGTCGTCGCAGAGCACCGCGACGGACTTCGACGCCGAGAGCACGTTGCCGAGGGGACCGGCCTCCATCCCCGCGTCGACGGGCACCACCACGGCGCCGGCCTTGAGCGCGCCGAAGTACGCGATGGGCCACGAGGGGTGGTTCGCGGCGCAGAGGGCCACGCGATCGCCCGGGCGCACCCCCGCGCGGTGAAGGCGAGCCGCCGCCGCGTCGACGCGCCTGCGCATCTCGGCGTAGCTGATGGTCGCGAGGCCGTCGCCCTCGGCGCGCAGGAGCGCGGGGAGGTGCTCGTAGCGGTCGGCCACGGCGTCGACGAGCTCGGTGAGCGAGGCCCACGCGCGCAGGGGCTTCGTCGCCCGCTTCATCTTCGCGTCGAGCTCCGGCAGCACCCACTTCTCGAGGCCCGGCAGGTGGACCTCGTGCATGTACCTCCGCCAGTCGATGGCGTCGGGGGTCCAGTTGAGCGCCTCGCGGTCGGCCCCGCTCATGCTCGCGGTGAGCGCGCGCATGTTGCCCGCGACGAAGACGTAGTCGGTCTCGGCCATGAAGGGCACGAAGAGCCTGAAGATGTCTCCCGCCTTCTGCGCGACGCTGGCGTACTGGTCGAGGCCGCGCGAGAGCGGGCGCAGCACGGCGGCGGCGGGGCCCACCGCGGCCGAGCTCGTCACGCGGGAGAGCGCGCGGGCGGCCTTGGCGAAGGCCGGGGCGCCGTGGCGCTCGAAGGCCTCGGCGGTGACGGGGGTGGGCTCCCAGTGCGCCTGCACGAAGTTCACCCAGGGGTTGCCCTTGCCCGTGCGCTGGTAGTGCTTGCGCTTGTAGAGCCCGCAGACCTCGATGAGCCGCGACATGAGGAGCTTGTTCCCGTCGCTGGAGCCGAGGTGATAGACCGGCGCGTGGGTGCCCTCGAGGAGCGCGGCGAGGGCGGCGATCATCCCCCCCGCGACCATGTCGACGGGGATGATGTCGAGGGAGGTGCGCTCGCTCCACGGGATCTGCATGTGCCCGCCCATGAACAGGAACATGATGGGCGCCATCGTGTTGATGCCCTCGTTCCAGCCCGGGAAGGGGTACGCGATGGAGCTCTCGATCACCGAGGGTCGCACGATGGTCCAGCGAAGGCCCGAGGCCGCGAGCACCTGCTCGCCGAGGCTCTTGGTGTACGTGTACGTGTTGGGCCAGCCCCAGAAGGCCGCGCGCTCCATGCCTGCGCGCTCGCCCTCGGCCACGAGCCACCGCCGCCGGATCTTCGCGACCTCGGCGTCGAACACCGGCCCGGCCTCGGGCTCGCACCGCTTCGCGAGGGCCTCGCGGGCCTCGGCCTCGAAGGTCGCCCTGCGGTGCGCGGCGTCGGCGTGGCGGTCGATCGCGCGCGCGAGGTCGAGGCCCTCGGTGATCTCTCGCGCCGGGTCCCAGGGCGCGGACTTCATGTCCTTGAACTTCGGGAAGGGGTCGTCGCGGGGGTCGACCTCGGCGATGCGCCCGCTGCGGTAGCCCGCCACGTAGCAGGTCGAGGTGTGCAGGATCGGCACGTCGCCGAGCGCCGCCGCGAGCACCACGAGGTTCTGCATCCCCGCGGCGTTGGTGAGGATGGCCTCGTCGAGCGGCGGGTTGAAGTCGACCACGCCGGCGACGTTCACCACCGCGTCGACGGTGCCGTTGAGCTCCGCGAGGGTGTCGGGGTGAAGCCCGCACAGGGGCTTCGAGACGTCGGCGTCGATGACCGAGACCTTCTCTCGGATGAAGGCCTCGAAGCCCTCGCCGTGCTGCGCGCGCAGGGGGTCGAAGGTCGGGCTCGAGGCCACGTCGCCCCAGAAGCGCGCCTCGGGGTCGCGGCCGGTCTTCGGGCGCACCACGAGGAAGACCCTCCCCACGACGGGGAACCGACGGAGGAGCAGCGAGAGCCACACCTTGCCGAGGAAGCCCGTCCCCCCGACCACCACCAGGCGCGCGCCGTCGAGGGCGCGAGAGACGTCCATCGCGGCGTTGCTCACGGCGTACCCCCGGCCGCGACCTCCTCCCGGAGGGGCGCCATCTCGGTCATCAGGATGGGCGGCAGGTGCAGGCAGGTGATGTCGGGCGAGGGGGGCGCGGTGTCCTTGGCCATCTCGAGGGCCTCGTGCATCGAGCGCGCGGTCTCGTACCCGAGGAGCTTCGGGATGTACTGGTTGTCGGCCCCCACCACGATCACCCGGCCGATGTGCTGCCGCCCCGCCTCGCCCCAGTACCACATGAAGAAGGCGTGAACGGGGTGGTAGGCGTTCCCGTGGCGGTACATCGAGAGGTACGCGGGGTTCTTCGAGAACTCCTCCTCGAAGCGCTTGTGGAGCTGGTAGGCGTCGCGGGTCTCGGGCAGGAGCCGGTGCACGAACTCGACGTAGGGGGCGTGCTGGGCCTCGTCGAAGCGGTCGGTGCAGGGGTGCGTGATGATGAGCGTGCCGTTCTTCTTCACCAGGGGGCGGCCCCGGTACATGTTGAAGAGGTAGCCCTGCGCCATCACCGTCACGAGCAGCGGGTTGAGGAAGGCGTTGACGTTGTAGGGGGAGATGTACGGCACCCCGCACACGAGGATGTCGGCCTGGCCCTCGACGGGGACGACGTACTGCTCGAAGCAGCGCTGGAGGGTGCGCGCGTGCACCGCCTCGGTCTCGCCCGCGTTCACGCCCGTGAGGTCGAAGGGAGAGGGCACGCGCTTGAAGATCCCCTCGCGGGCGCCGTCGGGGGCGCGGTCGAGGGCGTACTTCATGGCCTTGAAGGCCGCGCGCTCGGTGCCCGACCAGGAGTCCTCGTCGCGCGCGAGGAAGGACAGCGGCCGGTCGAACATCCGGTTGTTGATGGTGGTCTCGATGGTGAAGACCTTGAGGTTCTTGTTGGCCACCCGGCCCATGCGCTCGACGACGGTGTTCAGCTCGCTGGACCTGGGGTCCATGTACGAGTGGCACTTGCGCATCACCTTGGGGTTGTGGTGCGGCTTGAGGCTCTCGTAGCCGCACAGGCCCACGGCCACGCTCTTGTGACCGCCGTCCATCGGTACGAGGTTGAGGTTCACGTAGATGATGAGGTCGGCCTCGGCGGCCTTGCGCGAGAGCACCACCCGCTCGCCGAGCTCGGTCTCGCCGATGAGGCGCATCCCGTCGGGCTCCTCGGCGTCGTGGTTGTAGAGCCGCTCGGGCCAGTAGGCGTCGAAGATCTTGTCGCCGACGATCCAGCGCACCTCGGCCGCGGTCATCTTGCGGTGGACGCTCGTCGCGATGACCATCTCGAAGTCGTCGACGCCGTGGTCCGCCAGCTGCTCGAGCACCACGGTGAGCACGCGCTCCCTCACGTCGGGCCGCTTCATCTGCGGCAGCGGGAGGGAGATGTCGTCCATCGCGATCAGCACCTTCATGCCCGGCCGGAGCTGGGCGTGGAGGGGGTCGGCGCCGACGGGGTGGTTGAGCGCGTAGCGGATCGCCGCGTCGGGGTCCTTCAAGCCCGCCATGGGGGGCTTGGGGTAGATCACGCGGGTGCCCGGGGGCAGGTCGACTTCGACGAAGCGGTCACCGGCGAAGAGCGCGCGGGGGGCGCTGCGCCGGGTGAGGGTCACGACGGAGGGGTGGTTCACGTTCGGTCCAGGTGGAGGATGGGCCAGCGGTGCGCCCTCGCGAGGCGGGCCAGCGCGGCGTCGGGGTTGACGGCGGAGGCGTGCCCCACGACGGAGAGCATCGGCACGTCAGAGAAGGAGTCGGAGAAGGCGAAGCAGCGCTCGAGGTCGTGGCCCTTCCTCCGCGCGTGCTCGCGGAGCAGCACGGCCTTGGTGGGGCCAGCCACGACGGGGGGGAGGATCCGGCCCGTGGCGACGCCGTCGCAGAACTCCAGGCGGTTGGCGATGACGTCGCTCGCGCCGAGGTCCCTCGCGAGGCGCTCCATCAAGAAGTCGAGGGCGCCGGAGACGATCACCACCTCGTGGCCCTCGTCGCGGCAGCGGCGCACGAGGTCCTTCGCGCCGGGGTAGACCGCCCCGCGGAGGACCTTGTCGTAGGCCTCGTCGGCGAGGAGGAGCAGGCGGTCTTCGCTCATCCCGCCGTAGAGCTCGAAGAGGGCCTCGTTGAAGGCCCTGCGGTCGCGCAGCTCCGCCGCGGCCAGGAGCGGCGCGCGCAGGAGGGCCCCCGCGAGGCGACCCAGGGTGCGCGCCGGCGTGGCCTGGTTGGCGAGGTAGAAGAGCGTCGGGTGGACGAGGTTCGTACGGACCAGGGTGCCGTCGACGTCGAAGTAGCAGGCGGCCAAAACGGCGCGCAGTGTGGAGGCATCGCGCCGGAAAGAAAAGCCCGGCCCGAGGGCCGCGAGAGTCTGACCGCGCGGTCAATCTGCGCCGCGTGCGAAGCGGAGTTCGCACGGTCGAAACGGCGCCCGCGGGGGTATAGTAGGCGCGGGAGAGGCCGCGTGTCAGGAGCGCTCGTCGACGACCTTCCGGCTGGCGTGCTGGTGCACAGCGGCGGCGTGATCACCGCGGTGAACGCGGCCCTCGCCGCGGTGATGGGCGTCGGCGCCGCGGACATGATCGGCCGCCGCATCACCGACTTCATGACCGAGGACGAGGGCCGCCGCGTGCTCGCCCGCTACGAGCAGAGGCGCAGCGGCGGCTACGCACCCGACGAGTACGAGTGCGCGGTGGTCCGGCCCGACGGCGGGCGCCGGGTGCTCGCGCTCACGGTGGCCCTGCGCGGCGACGAGGTGGTGGTGGTCGCGCGCGACGTGACCGAGCAGGCGAGCAGGCGGCTACGCACCGTGGCGATGGCGCACCTCGGGGTGTCGATCCAGCACCAGCGCACCGAGGAGGGGGTGCTGAAGGCTCTGCGAGACGGGCTCGCGCAGGTCGGGCTCATCGCGGCGCTCCTCGAGGCCGACGAGGCCGGGCCCAGGGTGCGCTTCATCGACCTGCCCCTCGCGGGGGTGCGCCGCTTCGAGGACTCCGTCGGCGCGCAGGTCGAGGGCATGGTGGGCCGGTGGACGCCCACGCTCCGCGAGGCCCTCGCCTGGGGCGAGGCCTACACCGACGACGCCCTCAACGAGATCGGCGATTTCGTCGGCGGCGACGCGGGCGAGCTCGCGACCGTCACCGCGGCGCGCGCGGGCCGTCGCTACCGCGGCGCGGCCGTGAGGATCGAGTTCGGCGCCCGGCGCTCGCTCCTGGTGGTGCTCGGCGACTGGCTCCGCGAAGACGACCGGCCCGTGGTGCAGCTCCTCGGCGCGCAGGTCGCCGCGGCCCTCGACAACGCCCGCGTGCTC
>JAEYZO010000091.1 GCA_023428035.1 Pseudomonadota bacterium
GGCCCGCGGAGCAGCGCACGCCCTGGCAGGGGTCGGCGGCGCAGGCGCCGTTGGCGCAGCTCTGCCCCTCGGGGCAGCGCACCGTCGCGCAGGAGCCCACGCACTCGCCGGTGCCGTCGGCGCGGGGCCGGCAGAACTGGTTCGGGCCGCAGGTGGTGGTGGCGCAGCCGTTGTTCACGCACGTCGCCTGGCGGCAGATCTGGGTGCCCTCGCAGCCGGTGCCGTAGCAGGTGTTCTCGACGCAGACCGCGCGGCCGTCGCGCACGGTGCAGACCTCGCCCGAGGGGCAGGTGACGGTCTCGCACTGCTCGACGCAGCGGTTGTTCACGCAGATCTGGTCGTTGCGGCAGACCTCGGAGCCGCACATGGGGGGCACGCAGAGGTTCTCGGCGTTGCACACGAGGCCGACGCTGCACGGGAACTCCCCGGGCAGGCAGGGCGTGCGGCACTGGCACGACACGCAGCGCCCGCCGCCGGGGCAGAGCGCGTTCTCGCCGGGGGCGTCTTCGTCGACCATGCCGTCGCAGTCGTCGTCGACGCAGTTGCAGACCTCCCTGCGGCCGATGGCGCCCTCGCAGCGGAGCATGCCCTCGCGGCAGCGCAGGGTGCCGTTGCCGCAGATGGGGTTGCCCATCGCGTCGGTGTTGCAGGCCGCGCCGCCGCCGGGGTTGTCTTCGTCGACGAAGCCGTCGCAGTCGTCGTCGAGGTTGTTGCACACCTCGGGCGTGCCCTCGGTGGCGCCCTCGCAGACGTAGCGCCCGCCGCGGCAGACGTTGGTGCCGGCGCGGCAGACGCCGATGTTGCTCCCGCAGGTGCCGCCGTCGGGCACGCCGTTGTCGACCGTTCCGTCGCAGTCGTTGTCGAGGCCGTCGCAGATCTCGGGGCGGGGCCTCGGGGCGGTGCACACGAAGCGGCCGCCCACGCAGACGGCCATGCCCGGGCCGCAGCGCAGGTCGGCGGGGGCGCAGGCCTGCGGGGGGATGTTCTCGTCGACGAGGCCGTCGCAGTCGTTGTCCATCCCGTCGCAGACCTCGGTGCCGGGCGTCGGGGCGGAGCAGGCGCCCCAGGTGCCGGCGGCGCAGGCCTCGGTGCCCGAGCCGCAGACGGTGGAGCAGGGGCGGCGCAGGCCGTCGTCGCTCATCCCGTTGCAGTCGTTGTCGCGGCCGTCGCACACCTCGGGGGTGGGGGTGGAGGTGCTCACGCACCCGCCCCAGACGCCCGCGGTGCAGTACTGCGTCCCGGCGCCGCAGGAGGCGGTGCAGGCGCGGGTGAGGCCCTCGTCGACGGAGCCGTTGCAGTTGTTGTCGATGTTGTCGCAGACCTCGGCGGTGGCCGCGCCCGGGGTGCAGGTCTGGGGCACGCCGGCGTTGCAGTTGTTCACCGTGCGGCGGCAGGCGCCCTGGCCGCAGGTGGTGGTGCCGAGTCCGTCGTCGACCTCGCCGTTGCAGTTGTTGTCGCGGCCGTCGCACACCTCGGGGGTGGGGTTGCAGGTGGGCACGAGGCCGATGGCGCGCACGAGCACGTCTTCGAAGTCGTTGTCGCCGCCGCGGAAGAGGTCTTCCCAGCCGAAGTAGTACCCGTTGGTGAACGACCGCGACTGGTAGATGAGGAAGTGGACGTAGTCGCCGTCGTCGTTGATGGAGTTGTCGGTGGAGTAGACGCGGTTGATGGTGGAGCCCACGTCGGGGCAGTCGCCGGTGGCGCCGCCGGCGTTGCTCTCGGGTGTCATGATGTAGAAGGCCACGGGCCCGCCGCGCCACGCGCCCGACGAGCGGAAGCAGTCGAAGTCGAGCTCGACGATGTTGGGGTTGACCCAGTGGGTGCAGGCGGTGTCGGCGGGGATCGCCACGCGGGGGCCCGCGGGGCAGGGGCAGTCACAGGCCGCGGCGCGGTCGCGGCAGGCGAAGACCTGCTGCCGCGCGGCGGGCACGAAGGGGCTGTCGCCGACGTTGTACCAGCCGAAGCGGTTCTGGTAGCCGGCGCCCTCGCCCACCATGGTGAACTGCGCGACGCGGCGGCCGTCGGAGCGGGGCGCGGGCACGAAGGTCTGCGGGGTGATGGCGGCGGCGGCGACGGCGTTGAGCACGCCGTTGCCCTCGCCGGGGGCGGGGTTCGACGGGCTCGCGACGTTGCTCTTGTTGAGGCAGGTCTGGAGCGTGTCGCTGTCGGGGACGACGGTGCCGTCGACCTGGTTGATGATCGCCCACGAGGGGGCGCTGAAGAGCGTCACCCCCAGGGCGAAGAACGGCGCTACCCACCAGCGGACCGACATCCCTAAGGCTCCTCGCGGAAGTGTTCGAGTTCGATGCTGGCAGAGCGCGAAGTGGACCACAAGCATCTACCAGGGCGCGGGCGACTCGACGCAGGTCGTCGAGCGAGGGGCCCCAAGGCTGTTAGAGTCGGGCGGTGACGGTGCGTACCGACACTCGACACATCGACAAGGCCGTCGAGGACAAGGTCGCCGCGCGGTTCTACGTCGAGGAGCCGGGGGCGGCGCCGCGGGTGGTGGAGATCCAGCCCGGGGGCGAGGCGAGGGTGGGGCGCGGAGACGACGTCGAGATCGTGGTGAACGACCGGCGGGCGTCGCGGCGGCACGCGCTGCTGCGCTACGACGGCGCTCGGGTCACCGTCGAGGACCTCGCGAGCAGCAACGGGACCTTCGTGGGGGGAGCGCGGGTGACCGCGGCGCCCGTGACGCTCGCGCCGGGCTCGCTCCTATTGGTGGGGAGCACGCGGCTGGTGCTCGTCCCCTCGGTGAGCGTCGACGCGGGCGAGGCCCCGCCGCTGGTGTGGGACGACCCGCTGGTCGTGGCCGTCGACCCCGAGACGGTGCGGCTCTTCCAGCGCGCGCGACGTCTCGCCGCGTGCGACCTGCCGGTGCTGCTCACCGGCGAGACGGGGGTGGGCAAGGAGGTCGTCGCCCGCGCGCTGCACCGGTACTCCCCCCGCGCGTCGGGGCCCTTCCGCGGGGTGAACTGCGGCTCGTTGACCGAGGGCGTCGCCGAGAGCGAGCTCTTCGGCCACGAGCGCGGGGGCTTCACGGGCGCGACGGCGCAGCACGCGGGGATCTTCGAGAGCGCCGACGGGGGCACGCTGCTCCTCGACGAGGTCGCGGAGCTCTCGCCCTCGAACCAGGCGCGCCTCCTGCGCGCGCTCGAGGAGCGGGTGGTGGTGCGGGTCGGCGGCACGCAGCCAGTGCCCGTCGACGTGCGGGTGATCGCGGCCACGCACCGCGACCTCGCCGAAGAGGTGCGCGCGGGGCGCTTCAGGGAGGACCTGTACTTCAGGCTCGTGGGCGCGACGCTCAGGGTGCCCGCCCTCCGAGAGCGCCCCGCCGACATCGCGCCCCTCGCGAGGCGGATGCTGGCGGAGCGCGCGCCGCGGGTGACCTTCGGCCCGGGGGTGCTCGACGTGATGGCGGCGCACCGCTGGCAGGGCAACGTGCGGGAGCTCCGCAACGCGATCGAGGGCGGCCTGGCCCTCTGCGACGGCGGGGTCTTCGGGCTCGAGCACCTGCCCGCGACGGTGGGGCCCGCGGCGGCGCAGGGCGAGGCGCACACCCTCCGGGGCCGCGTCGACGAGGCCGAGCGCAGGGAGATCGTGCGGGCCCTCGCGACGCACAACAACAACCAGTCGCGGGCGGCGAAGGAGCTCGGGATCTCTCGCCGGGCGCTGATCTACAAGATGGAGCGCTACGGGCTGAAGCCCCCGCCGAGCTCGCCGCGGAGGGACTGAGCGGGCGCTGTTCCCTGGGAGCGCCGGGCGGGAGATACTCCCGGGGGTGAGCGCCGCCCCCGCCGACGAGGCCCTCGACCCGACGAACGGTGGGACAGCAGAGCTCGCCGAGGGGCAGTCTGAGCCGCGCAAGCGCGAGGTGCGCGCGACGCCGCTGCGGGTGTGGCTCTACCCCTTCCTGATCCTGCTGGTGGCGACGGCGCTGGTGTTCGGCCTGAGCTTCGTGCTCGACATCCGCACGCAGCCCAAGGCCCCGTCGCTCTTCGCCAACCTCGCCAACTTCGACAAGGAGGAGGCCTCGGACGTCTTGTCGAACGTGGGCGAGGTCACGGCCTCGGTGCTCGGCGTGGCCGTCTCGGTGGTGGCGATCATCGTCGAGCTCGCGGCCAACCGGTACACCCACAAGATCACCGAGCTGTTCTTTCGCACCCCGGTGAACTTCGCGGTGCTCGGGCTCTTCGTGGTGGCGGGCATCCACGGCCTGTGGACCTCGCTGATCTTCCGCGACAACTTCAAGCCCGTCTGGGGGACGCTCGTCGGGATGGGGCTCATGACCGTGAGCCTCCTGATGCTCCTGCCCTACTTCGCCTTCGTGTTCGACTTCTTGAACCCGCTGAACATCGTCGCGCGCATCAGGGCCGAGACCCTGCGCGCGGTGAAGGGCGCGCCGCGGGAGATCAGCACCGCGAGGGCCAACGCCGAGAACGTGCAGCGCGTCGCCGCCGACGGCACCGAGCAGCTCTCCGACGTGGCCCTCAACGCGATGAACAACCACGACGGCGCCATCGCCGTGGCCGCGGTGAACGCCCTCGGCGACCTCGGCAGGGACTACCTCGACGTGAAGGGCGCGCTGCCCCTCGACTGGTTCCACATCACCGAGAGCGTGGCCGAGAACCCCGACTTCGTGTCGATGTCGCGAGAGGTGCTGGGCGACCTCGGGCGCGAGCGCACGTGGTTCGAGTTCAAGCTCCTGCGGCAGTTCCAGACGATCTACCAGGCCGGCCTCGGGGGCAACCGCGAGCTCTGCTACGTGGTGGCGATCCACACCCGCGAGCTCGCCGAGCGCGCGATGGACCACAAGGACCCCCGCGTGGTCGAGCTCTGCATCAAGTTCTTCAACACCTACCTGCGCTCGACGATGAACAGCCGCGACGTGCGCACGGCCTACAACGTGTTGAACCAGTACCGGCTCCTCGCCGACGGCGCGCTCAGCCGCTCGATGGGCCGCTTCGCCGTCGAGGTCGCGCGCTACTTCAAGTACTACGGCCAGCTCGCGTTCTCGTCGGACCTGGGCTTCGTGCTCGAGACCGCGGCCTACGACCTGTGCTCGCTCAACGAGCTGGCCTTCGACCTGAAGTCCCCCGAGAGGCCCGAGCTCCTGCGGATCTTCCTGCAGGTCGACAAGGAGGGCGAGGGCGCCGTGCGCGAGGCGTCTCTGCGCGGGGTTCGCAAGGCCCAGGTGAAGCTCGCGAGCTACTACCTCCTGAAGGGCGACCGCGGGGCCGCCAAGGAGGTCTTCCGCGACCTGCGCGAAGAGAGCCCGGGGCGCCTCGCGTCGATCCGCGACGAGCTCCTCGCGATCGACTCCCCCACGTTCTGGGAGATCACCGACCGGGGGACGAACTTCGACTACGTGGGCCCCGCCCGCAAGCAGCGCATGATCGAGTTCTTCGAGTGGTTCGGCGAGGCCCTGCCGCCCCCGCGGTCGAGCCTCGTGCCCCACGCCCCCGCCGTGGCCACCCCCGAGGGCGTGGGCCCGGCGCTCTCTGTCTCGCCGAGCCCCGCCGCGGAGTAGGGCTCAGCCCTCGCGGTTCTGGTGACGCAAGAAGGTCGGGACGTCGATGTCCCAGCCGTTGTCGTCGGCGGAGACCTGCGCGCGGCTCGGGCGCTGGCCCTGCTGCGGGGGGATCGTCTGCCGCGGCTGCATCGACGGGAGCGCGGGCACCCCGTTCGCCACCGCGCGGCCGTCGATCATCGAGGCCCTGCCCGACTGCACCCCCACCGGCGGGTGGTACATCCCGCGGCCGGCGTTCATCGCCGTCTGGGGGTTGAGCACGTGCTTGGCCTTCTGCGCGGGCGGCTGCTCGGCCTCGCTGCGGCCAAAGCCCGTCGCGATCACCGTGACCTTGATGAGGTCGCGCATGTCGGGGTTGATCACCGCGCCGAAGATGATGTTGGCGTCCTCGTGCGCCTCCTCCTGGATCATCGACGCCGCCTCGTTCACCTCCGAGAGGCGCATGTCCGGGCCGCCCATGAAGTTCAGGAGCACGCCCGTCGCGCCGTTCACCGAGAGGTTGTCGAGCAGCGGCGAGTTGATCGCCGCCTGCGCCGCGTCGATGGCCCGGCGGTCGCCGCGCCCGTAGCCGATGCCCATCAGCGCGAGGCCCATGTTCGACATCACCGCCTTCACGTCGGCGAAGTCGACGTTCACCACGCCGTTCTGCTGGATCAGGTCCGAGATGCCCTGCACCGCGTTCACCAGCACCTCGTCGGCCTTGCGGAAGGCGTCGGCGAAGGCCAGCGACGGGTCGTCGAGGCTCAACAGCTTGTCGTTCGGGATGGTGATCAGCGTGTCGACGTGGTTGCCCAGCTCCTCGAGGCCCGCGGCCGCGTGGCGCGAGCGCTTGTTGCCCTCGAAGCGAAAGGGCCGGCTCACCACGCCCACGGTGAGCGCGCCGAGGTCACGCGCGATCTGCGCGATCACCGGCGCCGCGCCGGTGCCCGTGCCGCCGCCCATGCCCGCGGTGATGAACACCATGTCGGCGCCCTGCAGGTGCTCTTGAATGAGCTGGATGTCCTCGTGCGCGGCCTTCTTGCCGATCTCGGGGTTCGCCCCCGCGCCGAGGCCCTTGGTCAGCGTGCGGCCGAGCTGGATCTTCACGTCCGCCGGGTTCGACGCCAGCGCCTGGATGTCGGTGTTGGCGACGACGAACTCCACGTCGGTCACCTGCGACTCGATCATCGTGCGGATCGCGTTGCCGCCCGCGCCCCCGACGCCCACCACCTTGATGCGCGCCGCCGCGAAGCTCGTGTTGTCAGCCAGATCGAATGAAAGCGCCATCGAACTCACTCCTCCCTGTCTCGCGCGACCCGCGTCGGCTCGTCCTCCGCGCGGGGTCGCGT
>JAEYZO010000608.1 GCA_023428035.1 Pseudomonadota bacterium
CCCGCCGCCCCACCAGACGGGGACCTCCTCGGCGGCGGCGAGGAGCTGCCCGCGGAGCATGTCGCCGTCGTTCAGCCGAAAGGCCGACGCGCAGGTGCCGTTGTCGGGCGAGTCGGGGGCGATCGAGCGGACCTCCAGCGACGCTCTGAACGCCTCGGGAGCTGAGTGCACCTCGCGGTCCAAGTCACCGCTGACGGCGATGTAGAAGCCCTCGCGAGCCACTGGGATGTCGGGGATGCGGGTCGAGACGGTCGCGAGCCCCCGCGGGTTCGTGCTGCCTGCCACGCAGTTCGTCGGGGGGCAGTCGCCGTAGACCCTGATCACTGGATCACCGTTTGACGGGTGCGAGCTCGCGGTCGCGACGACGAGGAGCTCACGTCCGGTGGGCGTCACACGAAACCAGCGCACCGGCCCTCCTGAGGGCGAGGGCGAGGTACACGCTGGGAGTCGCTCGGTGGACTCGAAGGTGCTAAAGTTGTAGCCTCCGCTGCTGGTGGGGATCAACGGCGCGGAGTTGCACCCGCTCGGTTGCGGCGGGACATCGACGCGCATCGGCGGCCCTTCATCGAAGGGGCCATCCGCGAGCGCGGGGCGGTCGAGCGGGGTGGGGCGGTCGAGCGGTGTCGGCCGATCAGAGGCCACCACGCCGTCGTTCACGACGGGCGTGTCCATCACGGTGACAGCGTCGGAGGGGGCGTCGACGACGTCGATGGGCGCGGCGTCCTGGGGTTCCCGAGTGGTCGTACGAGCGCCGCAGCTCGTCAGCGCGGTGAGGAGCAGCGACGCGACGAGGCGAGGGTGTCTCGCGAGAGCGCTGGGCATCACAGCCGACGCGCCCAGGAGGTCCAGGACGAGCCCGTATAGTCAGACTCATCGAAGAAGTGAAAGTTGTGCGGAGTATTGCAGGCGCCGAGCAGCATCCAGTGCGTCGAGTTGCCATAGTCGCTGTAGAACCCAGCGCTCGGGCGCGTGTCGTCGTACCAGGTCGACCCCCCGTCGACGAAGGGCACGTTGCCCTGGTCATACCAGGTCGTCGCGCTCGACCAATTGCTCCCGTTGTAGACGTTCGCCCAGTAGTGGATGGGAGACTGGTTGTCGCCACAGACGACCAGCACCGTCGACGTGTTGGCGGTCGCGCTGCACGCCTCGGAGGCGTAGTAGAGACCGCCCCCGTTGACGAAGCTCACACCTGTGTAGGTGCTGGAGTTCCAGGTGAGCTGCCCCGTTGAAGAATTGAAGGCAGTCGAGTGATTCTCAAGGACAACGGAGTGGTCTGACGCTGAGACCCCGAAGAGGTACACGTCGTTGATGTAGGCGGTCAACGCCGGCTGCGAGCCCCAGTCCGTCCCGGTGAGGCTGGTGTCCCACGTGAAGCTCCCGCCGTTCTTCCGATACGCGACATCCATATAATATGAACTGGCTCCCGAGTCGTACACACGCACCGCGACGTAGTCGTAGACGTTCCCTCCGCTGCTGAAGGTGGTCGCGGCGGGCGCAGACACAGGGTTGTGCCCAGAGGACGCATAGACCTCCGTCCACGACCCGTTCCAGCCAGCGCAGGAGTCTGAGCCGCTGTGCGTGAGCATCATCACATGGCCGACCACGGGGCTCGACCCCGTATAGAGGGTCACGAACAGGAGCCTGTTCGACGTAAGGGTTGGTGATGATGCCGCGACGACGGCCTGACCTCCGATGTAGGCCGGGAAGCCCGTCGTCTGTACGAGGCCCACAGGATAATTGCAGGAGATGCCGCCCGCAGAGGTGAAGCTGCCGACCTCCACGACGTTGTACCCCTGGAGGGTGAAGGCGACGAGGTAACGCGTCGAGTCGTTGGCCGGGTCAGAGGCCGTCGCCACCGCGGAGGACCCGGTCCCGTCGAATTCGTTCGCGAGACCCTCTCGTGAGGACAACGTGACCGCGGAGAGCGCCAGGAAGGCCGTCAAGGCCCAGCGTGACGTACAGAAATCAGAGAGAGAGAGAGAGAGAGACTTCATCGAGAGATCCTCCTGTCAGCGATGGCTCGCTTCACCCATGTTCCGATGAACTCAACCCGGGTCAAAGATGGCACCACGCTCGGCGGTGTGCGGGACTGAGGAACGAAGGAGCAAACTTCGGGCCTTATGTCCCACATGGGCCAACTGGTCTCGCCCGGGGCCGGTGTTCACCTCCGAGGTGACGTTTTCGGGCAGTTCTACCTCGCGTTGGACCTGGGGGTCACGGCGATAAAGCACCCTCTTGGCTGGCGGATCGAAGGTGACGAGTCTTGTCAGGCCGGAGTGACGAGTTTCGTCACCACCTTCAGCAGTCCCCTCGTCTGCGGCCTCGGTCCGCGGGTTCACCGCGGGGATTACCGCGGAACCTCGTTCACGATAGGCCTCCGCCATCCAGAGTCGTCAACCCGATCCACCGATCGCCCCCGCGGGGAGGCCCGCCCCCGCCTCCCCGCGGGACGCGCTGTACGTCCCGCGGGGAGCATCGCGGCTCAGCCCGTGGCCTTCGTCGCCGTGGCGTCGGTGTTCGCCGCCGGAGCGTCGGGCTTCACCTCCGTGGGCTCCGCGTCGGTGGGCTTCGGCTCCTCCTTCGCGTCGGGCTTCACCTCCGTGGGCTTCGCGGGCTGCTTCTCCCTGGCCTTCGCCTCGGCCCTGGCCTTCGCCTCGGCCTTCGCGGTCGCCTTGGCGACCTCCCGGCGCATCGGCCCGAGGATCACCTCGGCGCTCTCGGCGTCGAGCCCTTCGAACTCGGCGTCGGACTCCATCTGCCGCGCGACCTTCACCCAGGCGATGCGCGCCGCGTGGGTCTTCGCCTCGGTGGGCGCGCCGGCTTCACGTCGGTCGGCCTCGACCTCACCGAGTTGAAGGCCGGCGTCGATCCACTGGCGGAGCGTCTTCTCCATCGACACCCCCGGCGCGGTGGAGCACTTGCGGATCACCTCGGGGTCGGCGCTCGCGAGGTGCTCCGCGGCGCGCCGAGCGTGGACGGCCTTGGCCCCGTAGGCCCAGAGCACGACCTCCAGCCCGTCGGGCATGAGCCTGTCGCGCACGGCGAGAACTCGACGAGACAGCGCGGGGTCGTCGCTGCCCTCCGCGGCGCCGGTGAGCCCGAACCACGCCGCGCGGTACTTGCGGTCGTGCGTGGCGTTGGCCTCGGTGGCGGCCTCGCGGAGCCTGGCGTCGCGCTCCGCCTCGGCCTTGTCGATCTGCGCGGCAGCGAAGAGGTCGCCGTGCGCGCCCTCGATGAAGGGCAGGAGGAGCTTGCCGCGGGGCCACTTCTCCAGGGTCTTGCGGGCGCGGTTCGGGTCGAGCCAGGCGGACGAGAGGTTGATCATCGTGAACGTGGGGAGGATCGTGCTGGACATGGCGGGTCTCCTTCGTGGTGGGGTCGGCACCGTCGCCGCCCTCACTGACGAAGGACCGCTGGACCCGCTCCGCCGACACGGCCGACGTCGAATTCCGAATTCGCCCTCCCTGGACTGGCGAAAGGTCGCTCGCGCCGCGCTCCGTACTACCCCTGGTGGAGACCCGCGGCGGCTCCGGCGCTGATCGGCGGTACCCCCGGGGGTAGGTGGAAGGTGCTCCGGAGCCGGTCGGAAGTACCCGGGGGGGTACCTGTCGGTAGCTCCGGAGCTGGTCGGAAGTACCCGGGGGGGTACCTGTCGGCAGCTCCGGAGCTGAAATCAGTACCCCCCCGGGTACTTCGACTTTGCATTGGTCAGAAGTGTGGTTGGTCGTAGGCGTCGAGGCTGTTGGTCTCTCTTCGCCGACGTGGCGGGGCTGTTGGCCCCATAGGCGCTAAGTGAGTTTCGCTGGGAATTCGTAGGCATTGGCTCCCCGGGATCGCCGCCTTAGGAGGCGCACCTTCCCAACCCTCGCGCGAGAAAGCCCGAGCGAAACTCACTTAGCGCCTATGGGGGTCGGGGGGGAGGGCCAACAGCCTCGACGCCGACCGCCAACCACACTTCTGACCAATGCAAAGGTACTTCGACGGGGGGACGTCGAATTCGTCACCTTCGTTCGCAACCTCCGACACGGCGCCTCGAAGAGGCCCCCGCACCGCGAGCTCCGTGCCCGCGGCCCGCGAAGGAGGCCCACGATCAACGCCCCCACGACCCGCTCCCTCGACGAGGGGTACCGCCGTCAACTCTCCGCCTCGCGTCGGCGGCTCTCGCGCTTCGGCGTCGACGCGGAGGAGGCCGTGCACGACGCCTGGGTGGAGGCGTTGGAGAAGGGGGCCACGGCGCCCTGCGACGCGGAGGCGTCGCGGGCGGCGGAGAAGCTCCGCAAGCGGGCGCGTAGGACCGCGCGCCGAGACGTGGAGGTGGAGGTGGGGGTCGCGGTGAGCGGGGCCGAGCGGATGGAGCTCGCCGTGGTGGTGCGCGAGCTCGCGGCGCGGCTCGACGCGGCGGCGTGGGAGGCGCTCGCCGAGGCGGTGGACGAGGAGGAGGGCATCGCGCGGATCATGGCGAGAGAGGGAGTGAGCGAGCGCACCGCGCAGCGGAGGGTGGCGGCTGCGAGGGGCGCGGCGCGCGCGGTGCTGGGGGAGGATCGGGCAGAGCCCGCTCTCGATGAGGGGCGCCACCCCGATGACGCGGATCTGCCGCGAGAACTCCGCCCCTCAAGGTAGACGCCGGTCAGAACTCGCCCTGGTAGGGCCCGGGCTGGGGCTCGGGCTCAGGCTCGGGCTCAGGCTGGGGCTGCAGGGGCGCCGGGGCCTGCGGCTGGGGCCTGAAGATCTGCTGGAACGACCCCAAGGGGTCTTGCAGCACGTTGTTGGGCGTGACCGTCGGGCGCTGCGCCGGGCGCTGCGCCGAGGGGTCTTCGCCCGGCGTGAAGGTCACGCCGTCGTCGGGCGCGGGCGGTGTCGCGGAGGGGCGCGCGCCGCTGCCC
>JAEYZO010000182.1 GCA_023428035.1 Pseudomonadota bacterium
CGCACGCGACGCGACGCTCGAACCGCTCCGACCTCGGTGCGAAGAACTTGCTTCTCGACCACACGGAGGGCGCGAAGAAATCGCGGTGGCCCCCCGCCGCGAGGGACACCCGAAATCGAGGCTCAGAGCCCCATCATTCCAGTCGTCGTGGTCGCATTCTGCAGCAGCCCCGTCCCATTGATCTCCGCGCGGTCGATCCCCGGGAGGAGCGCCGCCCCCGCGCCGCCCACCTGGTACCAGAAGTTCCCGACCACCGTCGACGCGGCGCCGTGCCGAGCCGTGGACAGCGCGCGGTCCGTCCTCGACTCGAACGCGCTCAACGCGCCGCTCGTGTTGATCTGCGCCCTCTCCACGGTGGTGAGCGCGCCGCCGCTGTTCTGCCCGCCGACCACGTAGAGCCAGTCGCCCAGCACCGTGCTCGACGCGCCCTCGCGCGCGACGGTGAGGTCATCGCCCATCACGAAGTCCTCCAGCGTCCCGTCGGGGCGGATCGGCGCCCGCTCGACGCTCCGCAGCGAGGACGACCCGTCGGCGCCTCCGAGCAGGTAGACCGTCGACCCGATCACCTGTGAGGTCGCGCGACGGCGCCGTGATCGGGTGCTCACTCCCATCACCGGCGCGAACGCGCCGACGGCGCCCGTCGCGTCGATGGGCGCGCGTTCGACCACGGTGGTGTCTCCACCGAAGACGTAGACGTAGCGGCCGATGACCTCGGCGACGTGGCCGCTCCGTGGCATCGAGAGCGCGCCCACGGGGACGAAGCTGTCGAGCACCCCGTTCATGTCGACGGTCGCGCGCTCGATCGAGCCTAGTTCGCCGCCGCTGCCGCGTCCGCCGAGTAGATAGACGGTGTTGCCGACACGCACGACCGCGGCGCCCTCGCGCGCCTCGCTCAGCCCGGTCGTCACGCTCTGGAACGCGCCGAGCGTGCCGTCGCAGTTGATCATCGCGCGCTCGACGGTCGCGGTCGGAGCGCCTCCCGTCGCGGCGCCGCCGAAGAGGTAGAGCCACCGCCCGGTGTTGAGCCACGCGGGGTTCACCCGCGGCGTGAGCAGCGACGGCGTCTGCCGCGCGTAGTCGGCCTGCTCGTACCGGGAGCGGAAAGGCTGCAGCCCCATCCCGAAACTGGTCCGGCGGAAGCGAAGGCCAACCGTCATGGTGCCTGCGGTCGTGACGGTGAGGTCGCCCGCGGTCGCGCCTGCGGGCACCGTGACCTCGATGCGCGACGGTCCGAGCACCGTCGCCGCTACGCCCGGGGTGACCCCGGGGAAGTTCACCGTCGCGCTCTCGCCGAAGTTCCCCTCGATGCGGAGGCGGCCCGTGGTGACATCGGCGATGGGCGGGTGAAGCGCGTGGATGCGAGGCGCGCCACACACGCCGCCGACGCAAACGCTCACGCTGGAGCAAGAGCGCCCGCAGGCGCCGCAGTTCGTCCGGCTGCTCTGGAGGTCGACGCACGCCCCGCTACAGAGGGTCTGCCCCGCGCCGCAGACGACGTCGACGCCAACATCGGGCACAGCGGGAACGTCAGGCACGTCAGGCACGTCAGGCACATCGGGCACGTCGGGCACATCGACGACCGGCACGTCGAGGACGTCAGGCACGTCGACGACGTTCCCCGCGTCGGGGGTGTCGGTTACGTCGAGGACGTCGTCGCCCGCGTCGCTCGCGCCCGCCTCGTGCACGTCGGCGGCGTCCATCGACACGACGTCGGGTGCGTCGGGTGCGTCGGGTGCGTTACCTGCGTCCGCGGTGTCGATCGTGACGGCGGCGTCGCCCCCGTCGACGACGTCCATGACGCTCGTGTCGACGCGCGCGCCGTTATCGCCGCTCGCCGCGTCGAGCACGTACACGGTCGACGGCGTGGTGCACCCCACCGTCGCTGCGATCAACCAGGTCCATCGAGTGCGCATCAGAGAGGAACTCCTGGGTGGTGCTCACGAAGCACGCCCAACCGTCGCTTGCCTGTTGTCAGGAAACCGTCACGGGTTGCAGGTCGTGACGGCGATGTTCGTGACGCCCGCGCAGGGGGTCGGGATCCACGACGGCGAGTCGGTGTTCGTCGGGCAGACGCAGCCGACGGGGGGTTGGTAGCGGGTGCCGTTAAGGAGTGGTGTGGTGCCGTTGAAGCCGCCAAAAACGATCGCCTCGCGACCTGTCCATTGGGATTGACCAGGGGCAAAAACCGCAGCGGCTCTCGCCGAAGGGCCTGACGGTAGCAAGGACCAGGACACAAGTCGGCCACCGGAGATGATTGCTATAGATCCGCCGGCGAGATGATCTCCGGTGGTCTGATTGGTTCCATTGGCGAGGATCACGGACCGACCTGTGAATAGCGCCGTCTGTCTCTCGATTCGTCCCAGTTGTGCGGACGCAGTCGGATAGTGTGGTGGGTTCAGTGTCTGGGTTGGAGGTGTGCTGCGTGGATCGATGAGGTAACATCCGTACAAGTTTGAATCGGCGCTCGCGCCGCTGCAGAGAAGCGCAGCCGTTCCGGTTGAGACGAGAGCAGCGTCGCTCGTCGCTGCGGTGATGGATGTGTCGTAGCGGCCCGCCCAAGTGAAAGTGTCCAGATCAAGACGAGGCATGAGGGATGTGTGGCAGTAGTTCGTGTTGTCCGAGATCCCGCCGAAGCCAAAGAGAATCCGATTGGCGACCGTGAACGGTGCGCCCGAGACGAGTGGACGTCCCATTGAGCAGAAAGCTGTGGAGGTCATGGAAGCCGACCAGCGGTCGGTGAGCAGGTCTAGCGCGGCGACGTCGCTAAGGGCGCTGTAGGGGAAGGCTCTCCCATCATTTACGCAGTCGCTGGCGCCGAACGCCATGTATACGCGAGACCCGTCGTATGCCAGGCTTTGGCCCATGCGTTGGCCAGGAACGCTTGACACTCCGACGGGAAGCCAGCGCGGCGACGCATCGTCAATGAAGAGATAGCTTCGGCCGTTTCCCCAGAAGAAGAACGCGTTTCTGTCCGGCAGGCCCACGCCTTGGCTGAACGTCAGCCCACAGCGCGTAGGACCAGTTTGGCCGCCAAGAGGGATCGGAGTAATAAGCGGTATGCGAGTCCACACGTTGGCGTTTGGCTCGTAGAGACGGACAGCCCCATCCTCCACGACCAGGTAGTTCCGTCCGGTCCATCCGAAGGAGGTTCCTGGCGCTGACGTGGGACCATCCAGGGTTGCCATGGTCACCCACGGTGGATTGGGCCTCCCCGCTACGCACGTTCGCAGCGCCGCCTCCCCCGCTCGCCCTGCGCTCACCACTCGGTAGTTGCACGCGCCGCAGTGGTCGATGTCCGTCTGGAGGTCGACGCAGCGTCCCGCGCACAGCGTCCGCCCCATCGGACACACGCACGCTCCGGCGGTGCACGTCCCACCGGTGCAACCTACGCCACACGCTCCGCAGTGCGCGTCATCCGTCTGCGTGTCGACGCACGCGCCTCCACACATCGTGAGCCCCCCGCCGCAACCCACGTCCACGCCGACGTCGGGCACATCGGACACATCGGGGACGTCGACGGTTGGTACGTCGAGCACGTCCGCGGCGTCGACGACAGGTACGTCGGGAACATCGGGGGCGTCGATGACGTTCCCCGCGTCGGGGGTGTCGGTCACGTCGAGGACGTCGTCGCCAGCGTCGGAAGCACCCGCCTCGTGCACGTCGGCGGCGTCCATCGCGCCCGCGTCCTGCACGTCGATCACATCGCCCGCGTCGACGACGTCTCCCGTGCTCGCGTCCACGACTCCTGCGTCGACGACATCGCTCGCGTCGCTCGCTCCCACGTCACTCGCGCCGCTGTCGCCGCTCGCCGCGTCGTACACGTACACCGTCGACGGCGTGGTGCACCCCACCGCCGCCGCGATCACCCATCCCCACCGTGCTCGCATCAGAACCTCCCGCTCACGCCCAGCGCGGCGCCTCCGCTCATCGGGGCCACGCTCACCGTCGCGCCGCTCCTCTCGCGCGACCTCCCCAGCACCCACCACAGCGCGCCGCCCGCCACCGCCGCGATGCCCACGCCGATGGAGACGTTCGCCGCGATCCCCATCCCCGCCGCGCCCTCGGCCCTCGTGGCGTCCTCGGCCGTGGGGCACGCGATGGCGTCGGACTCCACCGTGCAGTTGCCGACCGCGCCCTCGCGCAGCGCCCAGAACACTCCGCCGAGCGCGATCAACGCGACGCCCGTCCCCGCGACCACCCACGGCCCCGCGCCCGGACCGCTGCTCCGCGTCTCGGGGCGCGGCGTCGGCG
>JAEYZO010000230.1 GCA_023428035.1 Pseudomonadota bacterium
GCGGAGCACGTCGGTGAGGTTGCCCATCGCGACGTCGTGGCTGCCGATGAGGCGCGCGGCGACGGCGCGGAGCCAGGCCTCGATGGTGGCGCCGGGCAGGCGGAGGCGGTGGTCGGCGTTGGCGCCGGTGGTGGTGTGCGAGGGCTCGACGACGTACAGCCGCGACATCGCGTCGCCGGGCGCGCGGCTCGCGGCGAAGCCGCGGGTGTTGCGCACCACGCCGGTCTCGGTCTGGAGGAAGTCGCAGTCGACGGAGACGATCACCCGCGCGCGGTCGTAGGCGACGACGGGGTTGAGCACGGCGCCGAAGGCCATGCGCGCGCCCTCGCGGGCGTTGCTGTTCGACGCCGCGCTCCAGCAGTGGAAGCGCGCGTTGGGGAGGCGCTGGAGCACGGCCTGGCGGAGCCGCACGAAGGTCGGCGAGATCGAGGGCTGGTGCAGGAAGCGCAGGCCCTGGCCCTGGGAGCCGGCGTGCGAGGCGACGGCGGCGGAGAGGGCGGCCTCGAAGTCTTCGTAGCGCTTCTCCTCGGTACCCATGGAGGGCCGGCGGAGGCGGTCGGGGCAGTAGAGGTCGAGGATGGCGGCCTGGGCGAGGAGGTCGGTCTTGCCGCGGGAGCCCGGGTGGTCGGGGTTGCCCTCGACCTTGGTGGGCCGGCCCTCGTGGCTCTCGACCAGGAGGCCGACGGCGTCGCCGCGACGGTCCATCACCGTGGCGTAGAAGGAGGTCACGTTGACGGTGACGTCCTCGGGCTGGCGCGCGTAGGGGAGGATGTTGTCCTCGGGGCGCCGGCAGCCCTCGAGCGTGGCGAGGGAGACCGCCGCGCCCATGAGGGCCATGAACGACCGGCGCGAGACCGAGTCGTTCCCGTCGGCGAAGCCGCCGGGGAACTCCGCGGCGAGGGCGGCGCGCGCGTCGGCGTCGTTCGACACCTGCTCGGCGCGGTCTTCGAGGCTCGTCCAGTACATCGGCGCGTCGTGCGACGGCGACTGGAACTCGTAGGGCTTACGGCGACTCATCGGTGGCACCCAGAGCAGGTCTGCGGGGGGTGGAGCGGGCGAGGCGGCTGCGCGGGCGGGCCCGACCAGGCCATGTTGGTGACCTCGCTGAGCGGGCGGATGTGCTGCGACGGGTCGCGGTGGCAATCGAGGCACCAGCCCATCGAGAGGGGCTCGACCTGGCGGACGACGTCCATCTGGTCGACGCGGCCGTGGCAGGAGGTACACCCGACGCCCGCGGAGAGGTGGACGCTGTGGTCGAAGTACGCGTGGTCGGGCAGGCGGTGGACGCGCACCCAGGGCACGGCCTGGCCCGACTCCCAGCTCTCGCGCACGGGGGCGAGGCGCGCGGAGTTGGTGCGCACCTGCGAGTGGCAGTTCATGCAGGTCTGCGTGGGCGGGATCATCGCGTGCGCGGCGCGCTCGATGTTCGCGTGGCAGTACCTGCAGTCCATGCCCATCTGCCCGGCGTGGAGCCAGTGGCTGTAGGGGACGGGCTGGCGCGGCGCGTAGCCGATCTGCGTGTTGCGCGGGGAGAAGTAGTACCAGACCACCGCCGTGACGCCCCCGCCGGCGAGGGCGAGGGCGATCGCGACGATCGCCGGTAGACGGTTGAGGGAGCGCGGGAAGATCTGCATGTCGGGTTCGTCCAGGTCCGAGGGCCGAGGGAACCGCCGAGGTCCGTCGCCGGGGGCGAATCGCGGCCCGCTAGCACCATTTCGCCGTCACACTGTCAAGTACCATCCCCACCTCGCGGCGCTCCGGCGGCCCTGGAAAGCCAGCGTTTCGCGCGGGTAGAGACGCGCGACAGAGCGACCGCCGTGGGGTCTCTCTCCGTCGCGGCGGCGGACGGTATCAGCAACCGAAGCGGCCTCGCTCAGGAATCGACAGCCGCGCAGAGGGGTTCAGGCCCCTCGACGCGCGGCGATATGAAGTGACGCGCCCTTCGTGGGAACAAGCCTTGTCGCGCGCGACGCGCGGCCCCTACAGACGCGGGTTCGGCCCGAGACGCTCCGGGGGGCGCCGCGGGTGACAGGCATTGTCCGACGCTGGTTTTGACATCGACGGTCGGTCGGGTACCACGGGCGCGGCCCCTCGCGGCGACGAGCCCGGGGCGGCGATGCTTTCACTCCCCCGAGAGAGGACTTCGATGGGTTCGAGCCTGCGCTGGCTTGCGGTGTGTTCCATCTCCTTGAGCCTCGCGTGCAGCGCGCGCGGCAACTCCGGCGGCGGCTTCGGCGACGCGGGCGGCGGCTCTGACACCGGCTCAGCGATGGACGTCGCGCCCGGAGACGACGTGACCGCGCCGCCCGAGGACGACGGCCTCCCGCCGGAGGACCGCGGCAAGAACCCCGTCGACGCCTCCTTCCCCGACGACCTCACGCAGCCCGAGGACGTCACGCCGCCGACCGACAGCGGCCCGCCCCCCGCGTGCGGCGACGCGTTCTGCAACGGCGCCGAGACCTGCATGAGCTGCGAGCGCGACTGCGGCCCCTGCGCTGCGACCTGCGGCAACGGCGCCTGCAACGAGGGCGAGACCTGCAGGACCTGCCCGAGCGACTGCGGCGCCTGCCCTCCCTCGTGCGGCGACGGCGCGTGCAACGGGACCGAGACCTGCGCCTCGTGCCCGGCCGACTGCGGCGCCTGCGCGCCCCGCTGCGGTGACGGGAGCTGCAACGGCACCGAGACCTGCATGACGTGCCCCGGCGACTGCGGCGCGTGCGCGCCCTCCTGCGGCGACGGCGTGTGCGGCGGGTCTGAGACCTGCGGCTCCTGCCCGGCCGACTGCGGCGCCTGCGCGCCCCGCTGCGGCGACGGGAGCTGCAACGGCTCTGAGACCTGCACGACCTGCCCCGGCGACTGCGGCGCCTGCCCGTCGACCTGCGGCTCGCTCCGCACCTGCTCGACCTGCCTGACCGACCCGCGCTGCGGGTGGTGCGGGCTCACCGGCGCCTGCGCCGCGGGCAACGACTCGGGGCCCAATGACCCCAACGACTGCTTCCCTGTGTTCGGCTTGTGGAACCGCAACCCGAGCATGTGCGGCGCGGCCACCGACTCGGGCGTGCGCGACGTCGGCGTGATCGACTCGGGCCCGGGCACGGACCCGACGCGGGCCTGCACCACCACGAGCCAGGGCCTCAGCTCGGAGTGCGGCTGGCGCGTGGCGATGTCCTACACCTGCACCGCGGGCAGCTCGGTGACCCTGGGCTGCACGGGCTCCGCCGACGCGGGGAGCTGCCTGAACCGAGTGGGGAGCTGCAGCGGCGACCCGATGCTGCGCGTGTGCCCCGGCTCGACGCCGTGCTCGAACTCGGGCCGCGTCGCGAACACCACCACCTCGGGCTACGGCGAGGACGACGCCTGCGGGTACTGCCCGCTCGTGCGGGTCGTCTGCCCCTCGGCGGGTCGAATCACGATCCTCACCCGCAGCTACAGCACCAGCTCGAGCTCGACTTGCAACGTCAACCGGCTGTAGCCGCTCAGTTCCGCGGGGTCGGCCAGACGTAGCCCGCGATGCCCTCGTTGATGTAGCCCGAGGAGAGCGCGCTGTTCCGCTCGCTCACGCTCGTCGTGTAGAAGTGGTCGCCGTTCGCCGGCCGGTAGGTGCGGTACAGCGGGATCGCCCCGCACGACGCGCTCGTCGCGATGTAGCCCATCACCCCCTCGACGACGCCCGGCGAGAGCCCCTCGCAGTTGCTCGCCGTGGTGTAGAAGTGCTTCCCGTAGCTCATGTAGCACCGGTAGAAGGGCAACAGGCCCGGCGCCGTCGAGCTGTACAGGTAGTAGTAGTTCAGGTTCTCGACCCTGAACCCGCAGCACGCCGCCTCGCTCGCGCTCACCGTGTAGAAGTGCTCCCCCGTGCCCGGGTGCAGCGAGCGGTGCACGGCGTTGCGGCACCCGTCGCGGTCGTCGCAGACGCCGTTGCAGTTGTCGTCGGCGAGGTTGCACGCCTCGGCCGGGCGGTTGCCGCAGGAGCCGCAGTTGCTCGGGTCCGTCGCGAGGTTGGCCTCGCACCCGTTCGAGGGCGCGCCGTCGCAGTCGCCGTAGCCCCCGGAGCAGGTCTGCACCCGACACGACCCGCCCGCGCAAGCGTTCACCGCGGTGTTCGGCAGGCGGCACACGTTGCCGCACGACCCGCACGACGACGGCGTCGAGCCCGTGTTCGTCTCGCACCCGTTCGCGGCGTTGCCGTCGCAGTCGGCGAAGCCGCCGTTGCAGCTCCCCACGACGCAGCGGCTCGCCGCGCAGGCCGCCGTCGCGTTGGGGACGGCGCACGCCGAGCCGCAGCCGCCGCAGTGGCCCGGGCTCGTGCGCGTGTCGACCTCGCAGCCGTTGTCGGGGTTACCGTCGCAGTCGGCGTAGCCCGGGTTGCAGGCCGCCACCACGCAGCGGCTCGCCGCGCACGCCGCCGTCGCGTTCGACAGCGCGCACCCTCGCCCGCAGGCGCCGCAGGCCGTCGCCGTGCTGCGGGTGTCGGTCTCGCAGCCGTTGCCCGCGTCGCCGTCGCAGTCGGCGAAGCCCGCGTCGCAGCTCCCGACGGCGCAGCGGCCCGCGACGCAGGCGGGGGTCGCGTTGGGCACCGAGCAGACGGTCCCGCAGCCGCCGCAGTGCGACACCGTCGAGGTGATGTCGGTCTCGCAGCCGTTCGTCGCGCTGCCGTCGCAGTCCCCCCGGCCCGAGGAGCAGGCCGCGACGCCGCACGCGCCCGCCACGCACGCGGGGGTGCCGCCAGAGACCATGCAGGCGTTGCCGCAGGCGCCGCAGTGCGCGGCGTCGGAGCGGAGGTTCACCTCGCAGCCGTTGCTCGCGTCGCCGTCGCAGTCGGCGTAGCCGTCGTCGCAGCGGGCGACGGCGCAGCGGCCCATCGCGCAGGCGCCCGTGGCCCTCGGGGGAGAGCACGCCCGGCCGCAGGCGCCGCAGTCGGTGACCTGCGATCGGATGTCGACCTCGCAGCCGTTGGTGGCGTCGCCGTCGCAGTCTTGAAAGCCCATCACGCAAGACGACACGCAGCGCGACCCGAGGCAGCCGGGGAAGGCGTTGTCTCGGTCGGGGCAGGTCATCCCGCAGCCGCCGCAGTGGGTGACCGAGGTGCGGGTGTCGACCTCGCAGCCGTTGGTGGCGTTGGCGTCGCAGTCGGCGAAGCCCGGCGAGCACGTCACGCCGCAGGCGCCCATCGCGCAGGTGGGGCTGCCGTTGGGCGGGTTGCACGCGCGGCCGCAGGCGCCGCAGTGGGCGGTGTCGACGCGGGTGTCGACCTCGCAGCCGTTGGCGGGGTTGCC
>JAEYZO010000302.1 GCA_023428035.1 Pseudomonadota bacterium
CGGCGGCCGCGCGGAGAGGTTGCATAGGGAGTCGCGAGAGGGAGCCGCGGAGGGTGTTAGGGGGTTAGGCAGCGGCTGCGTAACGCGCCCGTTATGGGGTTATGCAGCCGGGAGGCTGCCGACTGAGATGTTGGGCAACTTGTAGCCGCGTCCCGAATGGCTGTGACCGTGGAGGAACTGCAGCGTCGCGCGTCGGTGTGCCGATCCGGTCGAGCTTTGGTAGGGTGACGAGATGTCCAGGAGCACCGTTCTCGCAGAGGCCCTCCAACTGCCGCCCGAGGAGCGAGCGGACGTCGCGAAGATGCTGATCGCCAGCCTCGACGATCCTGAGGAAGAGGGTGTCGAGGCTGCGTGGCTTGAGGAAGTCGAGCGACGACTCCAAGACGTCGACCGTGGCACGGCGGCGCTCGAACCGTGGGAGACTGTTCGGGATCGCATCGCTGCGCGTCTGCGCACGATCCGCGGATGAAGGTCGTCGTCCACGACGAGGCCGACGCGGAGCTCACCGCGGCGGCGGAGTGGTACGAGCGGGAGCGGGAGGGACTCGGCGACGACCTGCTCGCCGAGGCGGAACGAGCGTTGAGCGTGATCGCAGAGGGGCCGACGATCTGGCCCTTCGTCCCGGGCAGCAGGCTCGTGCGTAGCTTTCTGTTTACGAGGTTCCCGTACGTCGCGTATTTTGTAGTCCACGATGAGCGAGTTCTCGTGATGGCGTTCGGGCATACGAGCCGTCGTCCGGGCTACTGGCGAACTCGTCTGAGGAAGTGAAGACGGAAGGGTGGCGAGCCTACGTGCCGACCTCTCCGATGTGCCCCCCCGCGGCGGCACGTCAGCCAGCCGTCGGGTAGACAGAGATGAGCAACGGCGAGCCGACGACACTCCTGACCACTGAGCTCGAGCTCGTGGCGCCCTTCGATCTGTCCCCTCTACTCGCCCACCTCGGATCGCGAGCGTCCCCGTTGCGGAACTCGGTAGACGGGGCCGTGCACACGCTCTGGCTCGAACCCGACCCCGAGCCACGCGACCTCGACGCCGCGATCGACCACTGGGTCACGATCGTCGACGCCCTGCCCGCCCACCTCCGTTCGCTGTGGGACGCCTGTACGGATCGCTGCCTGAACACCGGGATCCAGAGCGGCTTCAGCCCTCACGCGAGCCGCCTCGCCGTCTCGGAGGGCTCGGTCAAGGGAGCCGCTCGCATCGCCGTGCGGCTCGTGTTCACGGTCTACGCTGCGGATCACTCCCATGACGAGCGGGCACCGCGGTAGCCCCGCCGCGCGGCCCGCCGTTCGTCGTCCACCGACGCGCGCCGGGCGCTCTCGACGGCCGCGCCTGTGAGATCACCCGCCGCCCCACCGCCGCGCCCGAGCGTCGCGGGTGGGCCTGACAGGGAGACGCCCGACATGAGCAAGAAGATCATCGCGGTGACCGGCGCCACGGGCGCGCAGGGCGGCGGGCTCGCCCGCGCCATCCTCGACGACGCGTCGGGGGACTTCTCGCTGCGCGCCATCACGCGCAAGCCCGACGGCGACAAGGCGCGCGAGCTCGCGGCGCGCGGCGCCGAGGTGGTGGCCGCTGACCTCGACGACCCGGCGAGCCTGGAGCGGGCCTTCGCCGGCGCCTACGGCGCGTTCTGCGTGACCAACTTCTGGGAGCACTTCTCCGGCGAGAAAGAGACCGCGCAGGCCCGCGCCCTCGCGGCGGCGGCGAAGACCGCGGGGGTCTCGCACGCGATCTGGTCGACCTTCGAAGACACCCGGGAGCTCGTTCCCCTCTCCGACGACCGGATGCCGACGCTGCACGGCAAGTACAAGGTCCCGCACTTCGACTCGAAGGGAGAGGCCAACGCGGCCTTCACCGGGTCGGGCGTCCCCACCACGCTGCTGCTCACCTCGTTCTATTGGGACAACCTCATCCACTTCGGGATGGGCCCGAAGAAGGGCGCCGACGGCAAGCTGTCCTTCGTGCTGCCCATGGCCGACAAGAAGCTCCCGGGCATCGCCGCGGCCGACATCGGCCCCTGCGCCTACGGGATCTTCAAGCGCGGCGCGGAGTTCCAGGGCAAGACCGTCGGCGTCGCGGGCGAGCACCTCACCGGCGACGAGATGGCCACCGCCCTCTCCCGCGCGCTGGAGCAGCCCGTCACCTACGCGTACGTCCCCCCGGAGGTCTACCGCACCTTCGGCTTCGCGGGCGCCGACGACCTGGCGAACATGTTCCAGTACAAGCGCGACTTCGAGACGCAGTACTGCGCCGCGCGCCCCGTCGCGCTGAGCCGCGAGCTCTATCCCCAGCTCCAGTCCTTCGCGCAGTGGCTCTCGCGCCACAAGTCGCAGCTCTCCCTCAGCTGACCGCCCCTATCGCCCGTGCGGGCGCGCCGCGACATCCACCACCGCGTCGGCGAAGGCCCGCGCCGCCGCCTCCACCGCGTCGAGAGACCCCGTCACGTAGGCCCCCGCGAAGTTCGTCTCCGTGGGAGGGCCGAAGAACCTCCGCAGCGTCACGTCGGCCGCCTTCAGCGCAGCGTCGACGCCCACCGTGGCCTCCACCGGGGGCGCGATGAAATACCCGAAGGGCGTCCCCGGAGCGACCTCGGCCTGCGCCGCCAGGTAGCGGCCCACGCTCCCGATCGACGCCGCGAAGAGCGTCACCCCGCCGCTTCCGCTGACCTCCTCGAAGGCGAAGAGCTCCCGCAGCGCGAGCTCCACCGCGGCCACGCCCTGCTCCACGCTCTCGGGCTCGTCGGCCGCGAGCACGCCCAGCGCCTCGCCCGACAGCGGCCCCGAGGCGTGCGCGCTCCCCGCGTAGAACGACCTCGCGTACACGACGTCGACGTCGGCCATCTTCGTCGCGTGGTCGAGCGCCGCGTAGAGCGCGTCGTCCTGGTCACAGGTGATGAGCGCGAGCGACCGCCCACCCACGCTCGCGGGAAGGCCCAGCGCCTCGCACAGCCTCGGGTGCGCGTGCGGGAGCCTCCTGCACGCGAGCACCGTCGCGGGACGTCTCACCCGCTCGCTCACTGCCGCCCCCACCCGACGCCGAGGTCGATCCCACCCCTGCCGCGCGCGAAGCCCCGCTGGAGGATCTCCACCGAGAGGCTCGCCGCTTCATCGGGACGGATCCCGATGGGGCGCACGTTCGAGACGCAGTTCTTCTCGGCGTTGTCCTGCCCGAGCCGCGGGTTCACCGCGAGGTAGACCGAGAGCGAGTCTCCGGTGCCGAGGCCCGGGCGCTCTCCCACGAGGATCACCGTCGACCGCGCGCGGGTCAGCACGCCGATCTCGTCGGCCACCGCGATGCGCGCGAACTTCACGTAGTAGCCCGTCCCCTCGCGGAGCCCCGCGGTGGTGAGCGCGCGTCGCAGCGCGGAGAGCGTCTCGGCGCCGTTCTGCACGACGGCGTTGGGAGAGAGGCCGTCGCCGACGATCAACTGCACGTCGGGCGAGAGACGTCGGTCGGCCTCGACCACCGCGCGCGAGGCGTCGTCGAGACGCCTGCCGTGGTTGGGGAACAAGAGGTACTCGTGCCGGTCGACGCAGCGAGACTTCAGCGGCGTGAGCTCGTTCGCCTCGGCCCACCCGTCGGGCACCTCGCTGTGCACGGCGTCGCGGGCGTCGGCCTGGCCCTCGCGGGCGCGGAGGTAGTCGTCGGTGCGGAGGCGGTTCCCTGCGCGGCCCATCGCGATCTGCGAGGGGGTGAGCGCGACGAGCCGCGGGAGCATCGCCTCGTACACAGGGCGCTCGACGGCGTGTACGGGGCGCGGGTCGGCGGTGCAGTGGTGGCCGGCGTCTCCGCCGCAGGGCGCGGGCGGGAGCGACGTGGGAGCGGCCTGCGCGATCTCGCGCGCGACGCGCTGCACCACGGCCTCGACGATGGCGTCGATGTCGCTGTCGTCGAGGGTCACGCGCTCCTCCGGGCGGCGCCGAAGACCGCGTCGCGCACGTCTTCACGCCGCAGGAACGCCGACGCGTCGCCGGCCTTCTCGGTGAGCCGACCGTCGCGCCACAGGCCCACGCGCTCCATCCACGCCTCGAACTCCGGCGCCGGTCGCAGACCGAGGATCTCCCGCAGCGTGGCGTTGTTGTGGAACGAGGTCGTCTCGTAGTTGAGCATCACGTCGTCGCCCGCCGGGATGCCCATCAGGTAGTTCACCCCCGCCGCCGCGAGGAGCATCTCCAGCGTCTCGACGTCGTTCTGGTCGCACTCCGCGTGGTTCGTGAAGCAGGCGTCGCAGCCCATCGAGATCCCGCTCAGCTTGCCCATGAAGTGGTCTTCGAGCCCCGCGCGGATGATCTGCTTGCCGTCGTAGAGGTACTCGGGCCCGATGAAGCCCACCACGGAGTTCACCAGGAAGGGCGCGTAGCGCCGCGCGAAGCCGTAGGCGCGGGCCTCCATCGTGACCTGGTCGGTGTCGTGGTGCGCGTCGGCCGAGAGCGCCGTGCCCTGCCCCGTCTCGAAGTACATCACGTTGGGCCCCTCGGCGGTGCCCAGCTCCCGCGTCATCGCGAGGGCCTCGTCGATCAACGACACGCTCACGCCGAAGTTCCTGTTGGCGCCCTCGCTGCCCGCGATGCTCTGAAAGCAGAGGTCGAGCGGAGCGCCCTCCCTCATCGCAGCCATCTGGATCGTGACGTGCGAGAGCACGCAGTTCTGCGTCGGAACACCCAGCCGACGCATCAGGGCCTTGGTGCGCTTGAGGATCTCCGCGGTGGACCTCACGGTCTCGGTCGAGGGGTTCACGCCGATCACCGCGTCGCCGTTGCCGTAGCTCAGCCCGTCGAGCACCGCCGCGAGGATGCCTTCTTCAGAGTCGCGCGGGTGGTTGGGCTGCAGCCGCGACGAGATGCGCCCGGGGAGCCCGAGGGTGTTGTTGCAGCGCACCACCACGCGGACCTTTCGCGCGGCGGCCACGAGGTCCATGTTCGACATGAGCTTCGTGACGGCGGCGACCATCTCGGGGGTGAGGCCCGGCGACGCCGCGAGGATGGCCTCGCCCGTGGTGCGCGTGTCGAGGAGCCACTCGCGGAACTCCCCCACGGTCTTGCCCTTGAGGGGCCGTCTCGCGGCGTGGTCGCAGGTGTCTTGAAAGAGCCGGGTGAGCTCGTCGGTGGAGTAGTCGACGCTCGGGGCCTCGTAGAGCTCTTCGAGGGTGAGGTCCGACAGCACGCGCTTGGCCGCGACGCGCTCGCGGTCGCTCTCGGCCGAGAGCCCCGCCTGCACGTCCCCCGAGCGCAGATCGTTGGCCTTGTTCATCACCTCCTTGATCGAGCGGAAGGTGAAGAAGCGCCCGAAGACGCACGCGCTGAGCTTCGCGGCCATGGCGAGGGAGCCCGAAGGAGTACCGCGAAACCCCCCGCGCTGTGAACGCCGCGCTCTGGTCAGCGGTCCCCGAGGCGTTCACCATCACCGCCCCATGCGCCTCGCCCTCGCCGCCTTCGCCCTCCTCGCGGCGTGCAGCAGCACGCCCTCGACCCCCACCGTGATCGACGCGGGCACCCCCGACGTCTCCACGACCCCTGACGTCTCCGTCACCCTCGACGTCTCCGTCACCCCTGACGTTCCCGCCCCCGAAGACGTCTCCGCGCCGCCCGTGGACGTCCCCGCCGAGGTCGCGCGCCTCGTCGCGGAGCGGCCCTACCTCCTCCGCGTATCGGGCGAGTACCGCGCGGGCACTCCCGCCCCGCTGCTCATCCTCCTGCACGGCTACGGCGCGAGCGGGCTCCTTCAAGAGAGCTACTTCCGACTGACCCGCGAGGCCGACGCGCGAGGCTTCCTCTACGCGATCCCTGACGGCACCCGCGACGGAGGCGGGATGCGCTTCTGGAACGCCACCCCCGCCTGCTGCGACTTCGGCCGCGCCGGCGTCGACGACGTCGCCTACCTCACGGCCATCATCGACGACGTCTCCGCGCGCTACTCCGTCGACCCGCGGCGGGTCTACCTCGCGGGGCACTCCAACGGCGGGTTCATGGCGCACCGGATGGCCTGCGCCCGCGCCGACCGCGTCGCCGCCATCGTCTCCCTCGCGGGGGCGGCGCCCGCCATGAGTGATTGTTCACCCTCGACGCGGGTGTCGGTGCTCCAGGTGCACGGTACGGAAGACTCGACGATCCGCTACGGGGGCGGGAGCACTCCGGGCGGCGGGGTGTACCCCGGCGCGGTCGAGACCGTCGCGGGCTGGGCCGCGCGCGGCCAGTGCGACGCGACCTTGATGATGGGAGCGCAGGTGCTCGACCTCGACACGGGCCTCGCGGGCAACGAGACCCGCGTCGCGCGGCACCACGGCTGCGCCGCGGGCGGAGCCGCGGACCTGTGGACGATCCAGGGAGGCG
>JAEYZO010000365.1 GCA_023428035.1 Pseudomonadota bacterium
CCCGTGACGGTGGCGTACACAGGGCAGATACCGCTCGCCCACGTGTCGTTGCGTGTGCGCCTCAGCGCCCCCGCACCGAGCGGAGCCACGCCGCCGCCTCGCGCCGGAGAGACGGGCCCTCGACGAGGGCGAGCGCCGCGACGTACACCGCGAGGCACAGCGGCGCCCGCGCCCAGGGGCTCAACGCGGGGAGCCTCCACGCGAGCGCGACGGCGACGGCGGCCGCGCAGAGCCCCGCGATCGCCGGGGCGTAGTACGCGTCCCGGATGCGCCGCCCGAGGTGACGCTCGGCCCACTGGATCAGCCACGCGACGACCCCGAGGGTGACGAGGCTGTACGCGCCGGCCACCGCGCCGAGACCGAGCTTCCACACGATCGCGACGAGGGCCCAGGTGAGGCCCGTCCAGACCGTGAAGACGCGGATCGCCGTGCCCGCGTGACCCTGGCCCTGTAGGAGCACGAAGAAGGGCCCCGCGAGGAGGCCACCGGCCATGTTCCCCGCGAGCCCGTACACCACCGGGAGGCTCGCGAGCCACTGCGGCTTGTAGAGCGTCGGGATCACCGCGGGCGCCGCGACCCCGAGGAGCACCAGCAGCCCCACGCCCAGCACCAGCGCGACCCGCGTCGCGCCTCGGATGGCCTGGTACAGCGCCTCGTCGGCGCGCTCGAGCCTGG
The DNA here is from genome assembly GCA_023428035.1 of Pseudomonadota bacterium. Taxonomy (GTDB): domain Bacteria; phylum Myxococcota_A; class Polyangia; order Polyangiales; genus JAEYZO01. The sequence goes on from JAEYZO010000365.1 coordinate 676, forward strand.
CGTACACCGGGAGCTGCACGCGACCGAGCGCGTTCACCGCCTGCACCGGCACCTGCGCGTACTTCACCCCGAACTCGAAGAAGCCCACCGCGCGCGGCCCCAGAAGCGTCCCGAGGAGCGCGGCCGAGAGGTTGTCCTTGAAGAAGGCCGCGACCGAGAGGGCCTGCACCTGGAGCCCGTACTTCAAGAGTCCAGAGAGCACCGCTCGGTCGAGCGCGAAGCCCGGCCACCCCGGCGCCGCGCGCCACGCGAGGGTGAGCTGCACCGCCGAGCCCGAGAGCTGCGCGCCCGCGAGCGCGAGCACGCCGCCGTAGCGCCACGCGAGGGCCACCGCTACGAGCTGACGCGTGAGGGTCGCCGCGAGCTCGACGCGAGCGATGCGGCCGAAGTCCATGCCCCGCTCCAGGCGCAGGTAGGGCACCACGCGCAGGGGGCCGACGAGGTAGAGCGGCGCGAGGAGGCGGAGCACCGCGGCCTCGCCGGGCTGGAGCCTCCACGCGCGCTCGATCAAGGGCATCGTCGCGAGGAAGGCCGCCGCCATCGTCGCGCCGAGGAGCAGCAGGAAGGTCAGGGTGTTCTGGAGCTCCTCGGGCTCGATGTCGGTCTTCTTGCGGAGCAGCGTCGCGCCGAGCCCGCCGTCGCCGAGGAGGGCTCCGAGCCCGAGGAAGAAGGTCCCGATGGAGTACGCGCCGAAGGTGCGCGGGTCGAGCAGGCGCGTGAGCAGCAGCGTGGTGACCCACACGACCACCGACGCGACGACCTGCAGCACGGCGAAGCGCGTCGTCTCGCGCACGATGCGCCGCACCACCCCCTCGGGCGCGGACGGCTCACGGTCCGGCCCCTCGCTCAAGCGGGCTTCCTCGCCTCGACCAGCCAGTTGAGCGTGAGCTCGTGGTGGGCGCGACGGTCCAGCGCGCGCGCCGCGAGGTTCACCAGCGGCACCGCGAGTCGACCCGCGCGGGAGCGCTCAAGCTCCAGGTTGGCCATCTGCCCGAGCGCCGACCAAAGGCCGCCGAGGGGGGTGAGCGCGACCTCGACGAGGCCGGCCCCGCGGCAGAGCTCTTCGAGCCCGTAGCGGGTGAAGCGCCAGAAATCCCTCGGCGCCTCGTGCAGCGCCCACACGCCGGGGACGGTGATCACCGCGAGCCCGCCGGGCCGGAGCACCCGCGCCATCTCTCGTACGCACTCGCCCGGTCGCTCGACGTGCTCCAGCGCCTGGAACGACACCGCGGCGTCGAAGGCGCCGTCGCCGAAGGGCAGCGCGTGAGCGTCGCCGGAGACCACCTCGACCCCGTCGATCACGGCGCCCGCCCGGTCGACGCCGACGTAGCGCGAGACGCGCTGGGAGCACATCCCGCGATAGGGCGCCGCGCCGCAGCCGACGTCGACGACCTCGCCCTCGACGCGGGCGAGCGCGCGGGTGAGCTCCCTCCACAGCGGCGCGAGGTGCAGGTGCAGCGGCTGCCGCCACGTCGCGTCGTGGGGGCGGTAGGGGTGCGGCGTCGGCTCGAACCAGAGCGCCATCAGCGCGTGACCTCGCGGTAGAGCGCCTCGTACGCGCGCCAGGTCGCCCCGCGGGGGTCGTCGCCGAGCGCGCGGGAGGTGAGGGCGCGGAGACTCTCACGGGCCGCGGGTGAGTCAATGAGCGCCGCGAGCGCCGCGGGCCACGAGGACTCGTCGTCGGGGAGGAGCGCCTCGGGCGCGTCGACGAAGAGCTCCTGGTGCGCGTCGATGGGTGAGGCGAGCACCGCGACCCGCGCCTCGGAGGCCTCGAGCGGCACGAGGGGCATCCCCTCGAAGCGCGATGGACACAGCACGAGCTCCGCCCCGCGCATCACCGCGGCCGCGGGCATCGCGCCGACGAAGCGCACGCGGTCGCGGAGACCGAGTGAGTCCCGCAGCGACTCCAACGCGCCTCGCTCGGGGCCGTCGCCGAGGACGGTCCAGGCCCAGCGGAGGTCACGAACGCTCGGGTGCGCGAGCGCGCGGAGCATCCGGTCGAAGCCCTTCTGCGCGTGGAGCCTCCCCACCGACGCGAGCCGCACCGCCCCGTCTGGCCAGCCGAGGGGCGTGACCTCGATCGACTCCGGCGGCGCGTTCCGCACGACGCGGACGCCGCCTCCGAGCGCCCCCGCGAGCACGCCGCGGTCACGCTGGCTCAGGGCGACCCAGCGGGTGCGGTCACGCTGGGCGGAGAGCGAGAGCATCCAGCGAGAGGGCAGCGCGGTGACGCGGTCGCGGGGCCACTCGCCGTCGGGCAGGAGGTGAAAGGTCACGACCATCGGGAGTCCCTTCGCCGCGACGAGGACGGCGCCGAGGCGGTCGGGCCAGGGGAGGTGCGCGTGCACCACGTCAGCGCGCACGCGCAGCGAGAGCGCCCAGGCGCGCCAGCGAATCATGGACGAGGGTACGTCGCGAGAGATCGGTAACACGAGGCTCGACGTCCAGCCCGCTCGCTCACCCATCGCGTGAAGGGTCTCGGCCACGGCCTCGGCGCCTCCGAAGGAGGCCGAAGGGCAAAGGTGGACGACCCTCATCGCCGAGACCTCGCGTAGACAGCGACGGAGTCGGTGAGCCACCGCCTTCCCCCGAGGGCGGCGAGGGCGCGGTGGAGCCCCGCGTCGACCGCGCGGAGGGCCCGCACGACGGGGCGGCGGTCGGCGCCCGCGGGGTCGACCCAGCGCGCGAAGCGCTCCCACGCGACCTCGTGACGGACGACGTCAAGGTCGTGCTTCGCGAGGAGCCTGGTGAGCGAGCGGAGGGACCAGAACCAGAGGTGCTCCGGCGGCTTGTACTGGTCCCAGGTCGAGGGAGCGAGGCGAGTGTTCACGCTGCCGAGCGCGGGCACGACCACCGCGAGCCAGCCACGCGGGGCGAGCCGCGCCCTCACCGAGCGGAGCGTCGCGTCGGGGTCCGGGAGGTGCTCGAGGACGTCCCAGAGGGTGACCAGCTCGAAGCGGGTCGGGAGGGCGGGGTCGTCGAGGCCGGCGACGAGCCGCGAAGCGACGGCGTCGGGGGCCCTCTCTCGGGCGCGCTGGGTGGGTTCGACCCCGTAGGCGTCGAAGCCCCGGGAGAGCGCGACGTCGACGAAGTACCCGGCGGCGCACCCGAGGTCGAGCGACGACCCTCCAGAGACCCCGAGCGACGCGAGGGTGTCGAGCCGCGCCCGAGCCTTTCGCTCCGAGAGGTCACGCTCCACGGCGAAGTAGTCCGCGTAGGCGCCGCCCTCGAAGTAGCCGGTCTCGTAGACCGCGGCGATGGCCTCGGGCGACGGTGTCGGGTGCACGAACTCGAGGTCGCACGCCGCGCAGCGGTGCACGTCGTAGCCCCGGGCGACGAAGCGGCGCGGGCAGCGGGCGCCGCAGAGCGCGCACGACGCCGTCACGACCACGCCCTCACGCGCGACAGCGCGAGCTCCGCGAAGCGCTCGCCGAGACGATCCCACGAGAGCGACTCCGCGAGGGCGCGACCCCGCTCGGCCCGCGGGTCCATCGTCGCAGGGTTCGAGAGCACGGCGCAGACGGCGTCGGAGAAATCGTCGACGTCGTCGGCGACGCGCGCGAAGGACTCCGGCTCCGCGTACCCGCGGACTCCGACGCTGGTGCTCACCATGGGTATCCCCGCCGCGAGGGCCTCGATGACCTTCAGGCTCGTCCCCGCGCCGCTCCCGAGCCCGTTCACGTACACGGCCGCGTCTGCGAGGTAGGGGCGCACGTCTCCGACGCCCCCCGTGACGGTCACGCGATCGCTCGCCAGAGCCCGCACCTCTGGCCCGGGGTCTCGTCCGCAGAGGGTGAGCGTGGCCTCCGGGTGACGTAGGAGCACGCGAGGCAGGAGCTCGCGCGCGAGCCAGCGGGCGGCTTCGGCGTTCGGCCGGTGCGCCAGCGACGCGACGAAGAGCAGCGACCCGCCGCGCCGTTGAGACGGAGCGGCGAACGGGATCTCGGACGCGTCGGCGCCGTTCTCGACGACCTCGGCCGAGGGGGGGGGGGGCCCCGGCCCCCACCCCG
>JAEYZO010000366.1 GCA_023428035.1 Pseudomonadota bacterium
AGCGCGCGGCGCAACAGGGCGTGCGCGCCGAGGGCCTGCTCCTGGTCTGACGCGACGAGGCCGCGGCGGTCGGGGCGCTCGATGGCGCGGTCGACGAAGCGCAGCCCCACGTCTGACGCCCCCGCGACGAGCAGCACCGTGGCGACGGCGACGTCGGTCTCGGCGCGGTCTTGATCGCGCAGGTTCGCGGGCTGCCGCACGCGCCAGCGCTGCATCTCGCGCAGCGCGTCGACGGCCTGCGCGGTGCGGCCCGTGTCGAGGTAGAGCCTCGCGAGGGCGCGCCAGGGGTTCGCGGGGGTGAACTCCAGCCGCTGCGTGCCCTGCGTGAGCAGCCGCTCGGCCTCGTCGTAGCGGTGGACGGCGAGGGCGCCGAGCGCGGCGTTGTAGGCGTGCACCGTCACCTGCTGCGCGGTGGCGGGGTTGGTGTCGCTCTGGCCCTGGGCGCGGCGCCGCGCGCTCTCGAAGGCGTCGAGGCAGGCGCGGTGCTGCGCCTCGCGCTGCCGGGCGGCGCTCTCGACGGCGCAGAGGGCGTTGCGGCCGAGCGACTGCTGCCACGGGTCGGTGGTCGCGATGGCCCGGCGGGAGAAGTCCCTCGCCTCGCGGTAGCGCCCGAGGTGGATGAGCGGCCAGGCGTGCTCGGCGAGGAGGTCGGGGTCGTAGAGGTAGTCGTAGAACTCCAGCACCTGGAGCTGGTACTCGTACTGCTCGATCTCGCCCGCGAGCTTCTGGATGTTGAAGAGGATCTCGCGGTGGAGCTGCCACGGCGCGCCGGGCGGGCGGGTGGTGCCGTAGCGGGTCTCGTAGACCTCGCGGGCGCGGCCGAGGTGGTGCATCGCGCGGGGCAGCGAGCCCTCGGCCTCGCGCAGCACGCAGCCCATCACGTAGTTGCCGATGATCGAGTCGGGGTCGCGGCGCAGCGCCGCCTCGGCGCGGGTGCGCGCGGTGAGGAGGCGGTTGTCGTTGTAGAGCCGCAGGGCCTCCTGCTCCTGCGGGGTGGGCTGCGCCGCGGGGGTCTGGGCGGAGACGTCGCGCGCGCCCACGGCGGCCATCGCGAGGGCGAGGGCGAGGGCGGGCAGGGTCCGTCGACGTCGCGCGCTCATGGCTTCACCGCCGGAGGGTGGCGCGCGCGAGGCGCTCGATGGGGTCGGCGCAGAGCTCGCGCATCAGGGCCTCGGGGCTGTCGGTGCCCGGCGCGAGCTCGAGGCGGTGGCCGAAGATGTTCCCAGCGAGGGCCTCGACGTCCTCGGCGTTGACGTGGTCGCGCACGCGGGTGAGGGCGCGGGCCTGGAGCGCGGGGATCATCAGCACCAGCGAGCGGGTCGAGGCGCCCTGGAGCACGCGCTCGTCGCCGCGGGTTCGGCCGGCGATGTCGACGAGGCACTCGCGCACCTCGGGGGCGACGTGGATGAACCTCTCGATCACCCGGCGCGCGTCGATGAGCTCGGTGCGGGTCACCCGCGGCAGGTCGGCCCCCGCTCCCTCGCGCCTCGCGCGGAACGACGCGAGGATCTCGAGCTCGGCCTCGCGCGCGATGTGCCGCATCTTCACCTTGAAGAGGAAGCGGTCGAGCTGCGCCGCGGGCAGGGGGAAGGTCCCCGCGAGGTCGAGGGGGTTCTGCGTGGCGATGACGAAGAAGAGGTCGTCGAGGGCGCGGGTGCGGTTGTCGACGGTGACCTGCTTCTCGGCCATGGCTTCGAGCATGGCCGACTGCACCTTGGGCGAGGTGCGGTTGATCTCGTCGGCCAGCACCACGTGGGCGAAGATCGGCCCCGGGCGGAAGAAGAAGCGGTTGGCGTTGGGGTCGAAGATGGTCGTGCCCGTCACGTCGCTCGGCAGGAGGTCGGGCGTGAACTGGATGCGCCGGAACGACACGATGTCGTCGTCGGGCTTGTCGTCGACGATGCAGTCGCCCAGGGCCTTGGCGAGGGTGGTCTTGCCCGAGCCGGGGTAGTCCTCGAGCAGCATGTGGCCGTCGGCGAGGAGGGCGACGATGAGGAGCTCGATCACCTCGTCGCGGCCGCGCACCGCGAGCTGCAGGCGCGCGCGCACCCTCTGCACGACGCCGTAGGCGCCGTTCAGGTCGGTGATGGGGGGCGCGAGGGTGCTGGTGACGTTCGAGCTCTGTACGAATTCGCTGTCCATGAAACTGCCTCTCTCCGTGACCGTCACCGCGCGTCGAGCCACGACCCTGGGTGCGCGAGCCCGAGCCACCGGCGCCAGCGCTTCGTCCCCTTGGGGATCTCCCGCGACACCTCGCGCGCGAGGCGCGCCCACTCGCCGGCGTCGAACTCCTCGCGCCCCGCCGGGTCCTTCGCGGGGTCACCCAGCTTCGCCGCGACGTGCAGCGCCGTCATCCGCGTGAAGGCCGGCGAGACCGCCCTCACGCGCTCGGCGAAGCGCTCGCGGCTCTCGCCCCACTCGCGAGAGAGCCCAGCCTCGGCGAGCTGGTCGAGCGCGCGGCGGTACACCACCCGCGGCAGCGACCTCACCCCCGCCACCGCGGGGATCACCCGGCGCCAGAGCTTCACGAGGTACAGCACCGCGAGCGCGCCCAGGAGCGCCGCGAGGAGCGCCACGCCGAAGTCCCTCGCGTAGCGGCGGCGGGCCTGGCGGTTCTGGGTGGGCTGCTCCTGCGGCCGCTCGGGGTCGGGAGGCTGCTGCCGCGCCATCTCTCCGAGGATGCGCTGGAGGTCGTCGTCGGTGCCCGTGCCGGGGGGGTCGAGGTTCCGCTCGGCGGCGATGTCGAGCACGATCCAGCCGTAGCCCTCGACGTAGAGCTCGGGCCACGCGTGGGCGTCGGCGCCGCGCAGGAGGATGGTGCTCCCGCCCCGGCGGTTGGCCTCGTCGGAGTGGTAGCCCGCGCTGATGCGCGACGGGATCCCCAGCGAGCGCCAGAGGAACACCGCGGCGTGCGCGAAGTGCACGCAGTAGCCCGTGCGGTTGCCGAAGAGGAAGTCCACCGTCGGGTCGGGCACGTTCGCGTGGCGGTGCCGCGTCGAGTAGGTGAGCTCGTGGTCGAGCCAGAGCTTCACCGCGAGGGCCTGCGCGAAGTTGTCGCCCCGCAGCCGCGCCGGGAGCCGCTCGCTCACGATGCGCCGCGCGAGCTCCCCGAAGCGAGGGTCGGGGTGCGGCTGCGTGAAATACGCGCGCACCTCGGGGCTCCAGCGGCGGTCGCCGCCGGGGCGGCCCATGAGACGTCGGTAGTCGACGGTCTGCGAGAGCGACTCCCAGCGCCACGCGCGCACGAAGCGCTGCGGGTTGGGGTTCGTCTGCGGCAGGTACCTCGCGGGAGACTCCAGCGCGAAGGGCCGGGTGTGCGGCACCAGGAGCGCCACCCGGCCCGACACCCGGGTGCGACCCGTAGCCGGCGGGATGTCAGCGATGCGCGTGTCGGCGGTGGGAAAGTCCGCCGCGATGTCGTTGTCGACGTCGCCGCGGTTGGTCTGCACCAGCCTGAAGCCCTGGAGCATGCTCCAGACCTCCTGGCGGAAGTAGTAAGCCCCCGAGGGCGGCGAGTAGTCGTCGTCGAGCAGCACCACGGCCATCGGCGCGGGCGAGGTGCCGGGGGCGTTCATGTCCTCCCAGCGCTGGTTCTGCGGGAGCTGCATCCCGCCGTCGCCGCTCGTCGCGCCGTCGAGGTCGATCAGCCGCGGCAGGTTGACCGCGCCGTCTCCTCCGCCGTCGGCCGAGGTGCCGCCCTCTCCGCCGTCTCCGCCCGACGAGCCCCCGCCGTCGCCGCCGTCGTCGCCCGCGCCGAAGCGGCCTTGAAGAAGGGCAACCTGGCCGGCGCCGTCGAGGAGGTGAAGGCCCTGCAGGGTCCCGCCGCGCAGACCGTCGCGCCCTGGCTGAAGGAGGCGCAGGCGCGCCTGGCCGCCGAGACGGCGCTGTCCGATCTCACCGCGCACGTCGTGGCGCAGACCAAGGCGGGCGGGTGAGGCCATGGCACGCACGATCCTCTTCCTCCTCACCGTCGGCCTGCTGATCGCCGCCGCCGTGTGG
>JAEYZO010000433.1 GCA_023428035.1 Pseudomonadota bacterium
CCCGCGACGTGATCCGCCAGCGCTTCAGCGTGCTCGTCGCCGTCGCCGTCGACGTGACCGTGATGGTCGTCGCCGTCGAGGGCATGGGAGCCTCCCCCGCGCTCGCCACCGCCGCGGGGGGCTCCACCGGCGCGCTCCTCGCGTTCGCCCTCGGCCGCCGCTGGACTCAAGACGTCACCGACGACGCCCTCGCCCACCAGGCCGCGCGCTACGCCCTCGTCGCCGCCACCGCCGTGGGCTTCAACGCGATGGGAGAGGGCGTGGCCGTCGCCCTTGGGGTGCACTACCTCCTCGCGCGGCTGGTCATCGCCTCGGTGGTGGGCGCGCTGTGGAGCCTACCCATGCAGCAGCACTACGTCTTCCGCGGCGCGCTGGGCTACAGGTACCCCCGCGCCGGGTCGACGGTGCGGCCGTTGATGTAGACCTCGAAGTGCAGGTGCGGCCCGGTGGAGTTCCCCGTGCTGCCCACGTAGCCGATGTGCTGCCCCGCGCTCACCCGCTGCCCGTGCCCCACGGCGAAGCCCGACTGGTGGCCGTAGAGGGTCTGCATCCCGCCGCCGTGGTCGATGATGATCGCGTTGCCGTAGCCGCCGTACCAGTTGGCGCGCACCACGGTGCCGCCCCGGCAGGCGTGGATGTGCCTCCCCGAGGGGGCTCCGAAGTCGATGCCGGTGTGCAGGGTCCACCGGCCCGTGATGGGGTGTACGCGCCAGCCGTAGGGGCTGGTCACCACGCCCGCGACGGGGCGGGCCTGGCAGGGCCCAGCGGTGTCGATCACCCGGACCGTGATCTCGCGCGAGGGCGAGGGCGCCGCGAGGTCGCTCCCTCCGCGGGTCACCGCCCAGCGGTAGGGGTAGCCCCCGGCGTTGCCCGGCGCCCGGATGCGAAAGGGCACCGTGAGCTGAAAGCCCGGCCCCACGTCGAAGGGAAAGGCGATGTTCCCCACGCCCCAGCGCCCGTCGGTGGCGGGCGCGGCGGCGTTGATGCGGTACGCCGAGGTCCAGACGTCGTCGGAGCAGTTGGCGAAGGTGATGTCGACGTCGGCGGACTGGTTCGGGTCGAGCACGCCGGGGTGGTTCTGCCCCACGAAGCGCGCAGGAGTGTTCACCCCGGAGCAGTCTCCGCGCGGCAGAGCGGTGATGGTGCGCTCGGGCGTAGGCTCGCCCACCCGCGCGCCGTCGCGCTGCATCACCCAGGTGTAGCGGTAGCGCCCCTGCGCGCCGGGAGAGGTCCCCTCGATCGCGAGGGTGACCTCACCGCCGAAGGGGACATCCCTCGGCAGCTCGACCCGAGAGGTGCGCCAGGGTGACTCCCCGCCCGGGAGCGCCGACGCGAGGTGAAAGCCCGCCTCGCGCGTCCACGTCTCGGCGCCGCAGTTGGCGAAGGTGACCGTGCCCCGCACGGGCTCGTTCAGGCCCACGAACGAAGGCGGCGCGGTCTGCCCGCGGAACCTCGCCGCGGGGCCCTCGACCGTGCAGTCCGTGGAGTCCTGCACCGTGACCTCCCCCTCGGGGGTGACCTCTTGAAAGGTCTCCGCCGCGTCGCGCGCCATCGCCCACGCGTAGGGGTACACCCCGGGCTCCCGCGGCGCCTGCACCTCGAAGTCCAGGGTCACCCGTCCCCCCTCGGGGACGTCCTCCCTGAGCTCCACCCGCGCGACGCCGAAGGGAGAGCGCGCCCCCGCGACGGGCACCAGCCCCACCTCGCCCGCCCTCCACGTCGCCCCCGAGCAATTGTCGTAGGTCACGCTCACCCGCGCGCGGCTCCCCGGCGACATGAACTCCGGCGGGCGCACCTCGCCGCGGAGCTGCGCCGAGGCCATGCCCCGCTCACACGCCCCCGTCGGCGGTGCGATCCCCGCCTCGACGACGACGTCATCCACCGCCGCCGCGTCCGCCGCGGGCGCCGTCTCCTCGGGCACCGTCGCGCAGCCCACCAGCGCGAACCCGCAGAGCGTCGCCGCGTGGAGCCTCTGTCCTCTCTGCGTCGCGCGCTGCATCACCGCCACTGCCTCCATCGCCCTCATGGGGCCGCTACCACGTCATCGACACCGGCCCGTTGCGCTCCGAGAGGTCTCCCACGCCCAGGGCGCCGACCTCGTTGCTCCCCCAGCACCGCACGCTCCGGTCGGTGAGCACCGCGCAGGTCGTGGCCGACCCCGACTCGATCGCCTGCACCCCCTGGAGCGGGTTCGTCGCCGCCGCGCCGGGCGACGCGATCACCGTCTCGAGGTTCGCCCCGCCCTCGTTCATCCGGCCGCTGCCGAGCTCGTAGGCCCGGTTGGTGCCCCAGCAGCGCACCGTGCGGTCGCTCAGCGAGATGCAGCTGAAGGCCGCCCCCGCCGACACGCCCACCACCGTCGGCGCCGGAGGGAGCCCGTTGTCGACCCCCACGTCGACCCCCACGTCGACCCCGCCGTCGCTCTCCCCCGCGTCGTCGCCCTCGCTCGCGTCGATGTCGTCGACGCTCGCGTCGAGGTCGACGCTGGCGTCTCGCTCGTCGAGGCTCCCGTCGCCCTCGTAGCCCACCACGGGCACGGCGCTGCGCACGCACGCGTGCGCGCAGGGCTCGAAGCTCTCGGGCACCGCGACGCCGAGCTGCCCCCGGTCGTGCCG
>JAEYZO010000523.1 GCA_023428035.1 Pseudomonadota bacterium
CCCACGGACCACTGCGCCTACGCCCCGCTCCCGCGCACCGCGCGCGCGGGGGGCACCGTCACCGAGGGCCCCGTCTCCGCGGGGGTCGCCGAGCGCGTGATCGAGCTCCCCGTGGGCTCGGCCCTCGGCGCCTACACGGGCCGCGTGCGCGCCCTCGGCAACGCCTCGGAGGTCGACGCTCGCCACCGCGCCCTCGCGGCCTGGTTCAACGCCTCGGTGGGCTACCAGACCCGGCCCATGGCGCGCGCCCTCGCCCTCACCGCGGGGGACGAGACGGTGCTGATCCTCAAGGCCGACCTCGGCGTGGCCGACGACGCCGTCACCCACGAGGTCGAGGCCGCGCTCGGGCCCGCGTACGCGGGCAAGGTGATCGTCGCGACCAGCCACTCGCACTCGCTCCCGGGGCACTTCACCTCCCACGAGGCGTACTCCATCCTCGGGTTCGGGCCGCACCGCGCCGAGAGCCAGCGGGCCGTGGTCGACGCGCTCGTCACCGCGGCGCGCGAGGCCCTCGCGTCGAGGGCGCCCGCGCGAGTGGGCGTCGCGCACGAGCCCGACTTCGACCCGACCGACTCTGTCTCCCGCGACCGGCGCTCGGCCAACGACGACCTGCCCGAGGGCCGTCGCCGCAAGGACCGCGACCTCTTCGTGATCCGCGTCGACGCCGCCGACGGAGCGCCCCTCGCAGTCGTGCCCGTGGTGGGCGTTCACCCCACGGTGCTCGACGCCGAGAACAACCTCATCGCCACCGACGCCTCGGGCGCCGTCGAGCGCGCCGTCGAGGAGCGCTTCGACCGCCGGGTGCTCGTCATGCACCTGCAGGGCGCCGCGGGAGACGTCTCCCCCGCGGGCTACGGCGGGCTCGACTGCGCCGCCGAGCGCGAGGGCCCCGCGCGCTTCTGCTACGACTTCGCCCGCGTCGAGTCGGTGGGGCGCGCCGCCGTCGACGCGGTGATGGCCACCTGGCGCTCCGCGGAGACGCTCACCCGAGACCGCCTCGCCATGGAGGCCGTCACCCGCACCATCCCCCTCGGCACCGACTGGCGCACCTTCACCGTGCGCGACGGGGGCATCTCCTACGCGCCCTTCTCCCCCGGTCGACGCGCCGACGGGAGGGTCTTCGACGACGCGGGCGCGGTGCTCTCTCCCATCGACGAGTTCAACGCGGCCTGGGGCGCGGTCCTCTGCGGCGGCGAGAGCCCCTACCTCGAAGGCGCGCGCGTCGAGGGCCTGCAGCCCGTCGCGCCCTACGGGAGCTGCCAGCGCGTCGAGGCGCTCTCACCCCTGGTGAGCACGATCCTCGGGATCCGCCCCCCGGCCATCCCTCCCGGCCGCGCGTCGTGCGGCTCGACCCGGGCCACGCTCTCGGCGATCAGGCTCGGAGAGTCCGTGATCGTCACGCTCCCCGGCGAGCCCGTGACGCTCCTCGCCGACCGGCTGCGCGCGCTCTCCCCCGCGCCCGCGCGACGCACCGTGGTCGTGGGCTACGCCAACAGCCACGCGGGCTACCTCCTCACCGTCGACGACTGGCTCCGCGGGGGCTACGAGCCCGGGCTCAACTTCTGGGGGCCGCTGGAGGGCGAGTACATCGCCGAGTCCTCCGCGGCGCTCGCGCGCATGGCGGTCACCCCCGAGCGCGAAGACGCCGCCGCGGGCTCGACCCGCTGGGTGCCCCCGACGCCCGCCCCTCTGCGCGCGCCCGACGCCTCCCCCCGCGCGGGAGAGGTCCCGACGACGATCCCTCGGGAGGTCTACGCGCGGAGGGTCTCCGACGGCTCGACGCTCTCGGCGCAGCCCGCGGAGAGCGTCGCGAGGCTGGGCAGCGCGCGCTTCGTCTGGATCGGCGAAGACCCGCGAACCGCGACGCCCGAGGTCACCGTCGAGCGCGAGGAGGGCCCCGACCGCTGGGCGCCCCTCACCCGCCGCAGCGGGAGGGTGGTCCACGACGGAGACCTCCTGGTGACGCACACGCCTTCGCCCCTCCGCCGCGTCGCGGGGACCCCTACCACGCACTACTGGGTCGTCGAGTGGCAGGCCGTGCCCCCCTGGGGAGACGCGGCCCACGACGAGCTCTCGCACCGCCTCGCGCTACCGCCGGGGCGCTACCGCTTCGCCGTGCGCGGCGCGAGCTACGCCCTGAACAGCCGCGCCTTCACGGTCGTCCCCGCGTCGCTCTCGCTCTCCGTCACCCGCGACGGGAGCGCCCTGCGCGTCACGGCTACGACCACCGAGCTCACGGGCTGGCGTCTACTCTCTCCGCGCGCTCGCCCCAACGGGCCGCTCCCGCTCCCGCTCGGCCCCGCGCGCGTCGAGGTCACCCTCGACGACGGGTCTCGCAGAGCCTTCGACGCGCTCCCGGTGACCGACGGCGCGGTCCGCGTGGAGCTCGGCGCCGACGCCCCGCGCGCTCGCTCCGTGGAGCTTAGCGACCCCTTCGGCAACGCGGGTCGCGCGACGCTGGACTGAGCTCGGAGCCTCCTACTCCCTGGAGGTGACCCTCATGAAAAGCACCCTCACCACCCTGGCCGCGCTCGCGCTCTGCGCGGCGGCCTGCGAGCGACAGCCCGCCGACGCGCCGCTGGCCCGCAGCGCCGAGCAGACCGCGCGCTCCGCCGTGCGCACCGTCGAGAACGCGGGAGAGTCCGTCGCGCAGCACACCCGCGCCGCGGTGCGAGAGGTGCGAGAGAACGTAGAGCCCGCGAGGCGCGACCTCGAGCGGGCGGGAGACGACATCGAGCGCGGCGCGAGGCGCGTCGCCGAGCCCGTGCGCGAGGCCGACCGCGAGGCCGACCGCGACCGCGACCACGAACTCGAACGCGATCAGTAGACGATCCGGGTCTTCAGGTCCGTCGGCAGCTCGCTGATGGCGCGGCACACGGCGTCGGAGACGTCCTGGTCGAGGTCCATGATGAGGTAGCCGATGGCCGGGTCCGTCGAGAGCACCTGCGCGTGGATGTTCGCGTCGAGGTCCGACACGATCCGGTTCACGTCCCTCAGCACGCCGGGGACGTTCCGGTGCACGTTCAAGATCCGGTGCGTGCCCGGCGTCGCGGCGAGCTCCGCGTTCGGGAAGTTCACCGCCCCCGTCGTCGCCCCGAGCTCCAGGTAGCGCAAGAGGCTCGTCGCGACCTCGCGGCCGATGCTCGCCTGCGCCTCCACCGTCGACCCGCCGATGTGCGGCGTGAGCACCACGTTCCCCAGGCCCACCAGCCGCGACGCGAAGCCCTCTCCGTTCTTCTCGGGCTCCTCGGGGAACACGTCGATCGCCGCCCCCGCGAGGTGCCCCCCCGCGAGCGCGTCGGCGAGGGCGTCGATGTCTACCACCGTGCCCCGGCTCGCGTTGATGAGGAAGGCCCCGGGCTTCATCGCCGCGATCTCCCTCGCGCCGATCATCCCGTGCGTCTGCGAGGTCGCCGGCACGTGCAGCGTGACGAAATCCGACTGCTCCAGCAGCGACGCGAGCCCCTCCGACGAGCGCACGTTGCCCAGCGGGAGCTTCGTCGCCACGTCGTGGAAGAGCACCCGCATCCCGAAGGCCTCGGCCAGCACCCCCACCTGCGAGCCGATGTGCCCGTAGCCCACGATCCCCAGGGTCTTGCCGCGGATCTCGTAGCAGCCCTTGGCGACCTTGTTCCACTCGCCCCGGTGCATCTCCCGAACCCGGTCGCCGAGCTGCCGCGCCAGCATCACCACCTCGGCGAGCACCATCTCGGCCACCGAGCGCGTGTTGCTGAAGGGCGCGTTGAACACCGGCACGCCCCTGCCGTTGGCGTGCGTGAGCGCGACCTGGTTGGTGCCGATGCAGAAGCAGCCCACCGACATCAGCCGCGGCGCCGCGTCGAGCACCCGCTCGGTCACCCGGGTCTTGCTGCGGAGGCCCAGCACGTCGACGTCCGCCGCGCGCTCGATCAGCGCCTCCTCCGAGAGGGCCCCGGGGAGCGACTCGACCTCGCAGCCCGCCGCGCGCAAGAGCTCCTGCGCCGACGGGTGGATGCTCTCCAGCAGGAGCACCTTGAGCCCCCGCGCGCCACGCTTCGCTTCGTTGTCCATCGTGAAGGGAACGCGCACTACGCGCCGAGGGCGCGCCGCGTCAAGCGCCGACCCCCCGCGGCGGGCTCAGTTGCCGAGCTGCTGCTGGTACTCCCCCGCGCGGGTGCCGTTGGGGTACAGCCGCACGTAGTCGCGCATCGCCGAGCGCCGCTCGTTGGCGCGACCCAGCGAACCCAGGGCCTGCACCAGCACGCGGCAGTCGCGCTCGGAGCTCGAGCAGCTCAGCGACTCGACGTAGCACTGGCTCCGCTCGCGCTCGCTGCCCACCGGGGCCGAGGTGCAGAAGCGCAGGGCGTTGCCCGAGGCGCGAGCCTGCGAGCCCAGAGACCCCGCGCCCGACGAGCTGCTCGGG
>JAEYZO010000547.1 GCA_023428035.1 Pseudomonadota bacterium
GACTCGCCCTCGGCCTCTCCCGATTTGCTGGCGCGTCGAAGGAGCGCCACGCCCAGCGCGAGCAGCGCGAAGCCGAGGATCAGCACCGCGTTCAGGCTCGGCGGCCAGCCCGCGCCGCCCACCATCGTCAGGGCCATGCCGGCGTAGAGCGTCCACGTGGCGACCGCGCGCTTCACGACGCGCCCCCGGTCGCCAGCGCGACGCGCGCGAGGTCGGCGCCCACCAGCACCACCTGCGCGAGGCCCTCACCCACGAGGAAGCCCGCGCTGATCGGGACGCCTACGTCTTCCACCCACGCCTTGCCGAAGCGCCTCTCGGTGAGCACCGCGAGGCCGCAGCCCAGGGAGTAGGTGAGCGTCACCGACATCGGCAGGTACATCGCGAGCCCGAGCACCACGCCCAGCCCTCCGCCCGCGCCGAGGGTCATCACCAGCCCCGCGCCGGCGCCCACGAGGTAGCGCAGCTTCGTCGCCGCCGCGATCGATCGCTGCAGCCCGTCGGCGTCGAGGGGCGGGGCGACGATGTCGATGGCCGCGCGGATCGCCTGCGCCTGCGGGGCGGTGAGCGGGTCGTTGCCGAAGACGAACTTCTTCGCCAGGAGCATCAGGGTGAGGAGCGACACCAGCGGCCCCACCCACGCCACCGCGAGCTGAGTGAGCTGCTGCCTCCGCGGGAGCGCGCCGACGAGGTGACCGGTCTTCAGGTCCTGCATCATGTCGGAGCCCTGCCCCGTGGCGACGCAGACCGCGACGGCCATGAGCACCGAGACGGTGATCCCCCCGGCGGAGCGCCCGAGGGTGGTGAGCGTGATGAGGATCGTGATGAGCGCCATGCCCGACAGGGGCGAGTTGTCGGTCTTGCCCGTGGTGATCGACACGATGATGTTGGCGAGCCACATCCACGCCGTGGAGAGCACCGCGGCGAGCATCACCCGGCCGAAGCCCACCTCCGGCGCGCCGAGGTAGCCCGCGACGAAGAGCACCACGAAGCCCGCGGCGACGCCTCCCCACATCAGCGTGGGAGAGAGCTCCTGCGACGCCCCCCCGCTCGCGCGCTGCTGCCGGATGGACTTCAACGCGCTCGCCAGCATCGGCGCCGTGAGGATCACCGACGCGATCGAGCCCCCGAGGAGCATCCCCACGCCCAGCGGTCGGGTGACGTTGCGGTAGGCCCAGATCCCGAGCCTGCCCTCGATGGCCGCCTCGCGCGCCGCGCCGGTGAGCGACTCCGACGCGTGGTGGATGTTCGTCACCGCCTGCGCGGGGATCCACCCCCGGGTGACCACGAGCGGGGTGACGATCCAGTGGCCGATCACGGCGCCGACCATCAGCACGAGGCCCGCGCGGCCGGTGATGTAGCCGCCGCCGAGGGAGGTGAGGCCCCCCGCGACGGCGAGGGTGACCGCGAACCACGCGGGGATGCCCAGCATCTCCGAGAGGTCGAGGTCCTCGGGGAGGCGCCAGGGGAGCGAGGGCATCACCCCGGGCAAGCCCTGGAGCGTCGCGAAGGCGATGGCGAAGAGGATCCCGTAGACGAGGTTGCGCGCGCGCTTCTGCCCCGCGCCCGAGGCCTTCAAGATGGCCGCCGTCGCGACGCCCGAGGGGAAGACCAGGCGCTCGAGCTCGATCATCTGCTTGCGCGAGGGGATGATGAACAACACCCCCAGCACCGCCCCCGCGAGCGAGGCCGCCGCGATGGCCAGGAGGAAGCTCGTCGGGATCGTCTGCACGCGGTCGGGGTGCGCGCGGATCCACTCCTCGACGGTGACGTGGGCGGCGCGCGCGGCGGCCTGCACCGTGGCGCTGGCCCGGGCCCGCTCGGTGGCCGCGAGGTAGAGCACCGGCACCGTGAAGATCACCCCCGCGGACGACACGTTGATCGCCGCCGCGACGGTCTGGTTGATGTTGTTCTCGACGATCGAGCCCTTGCGGAGCAGGCCCCGGAGCACGCCCCAGCCGAGCATCGCGCTCACCATCGAGGCCGGCACGGTGAAGCCGAGCTTCAGCCCCGCGTAGGTGAAGCTCACGGTCATCACGACGCCGACGAGCACCCCGAGGGCGACAGCGGCGAAGGTCACCTCGCGGTAGGGGGCGGCGTCGAGGGGCGCTGCGGGGGCGCGGTGGGGCGCTGCGGGCTCGGTCATCGCGCGCGACGTTCACGCTCTAGCGCGGTGGCTGGCAAGGGCGTCGGCGCGCGGGCGGCGCTCTGGAGTCCCTCGGGGCGCTGTGTTACCCCAACGCCCCTCCCGTGGCCCGCGATTATCGAGATACGTGCCTGCTCCCCAAGACCGCCTTCGCCATGAAGGCCGACCTCTACAAGCGCGAGCCCCAGTGGCTCCAGCGCTGGGAGGGGAACGGCCTCTACGCGAAGATGATCTCCCGCCCTGGCCGCGGGCGCTTCGTCTTCCACGACGGCCCGCCCTACGCCAACGGGCACATGCACTACGGGCACATCCTCAACAACGCCCTCAAGGACTTCGTCACCCGCTCTCGCAACCTCATGGGCGAGACGACGAAGTTCGTGCCCGGGTGGGACACCCACGGCCTGCCCATCGAGCTCAACGTCGACCGTGAGCTCAAGCGCAAGGGGCAGACCCCCACCGTGGCCGAGGTGCGCGCCCTCTGCCGCGCCGAGGCCCTCAAGTGGGTCGAGGTGCAGCGCGAGGAGCGAAAGCGCCTGGGCACCCTGGGCACCTGGGAGACGCCCTACCTCACGCTCCAGCCGGAGTTTGAGTCCCGCGTCGTGAGCGCCCTGCGCGCGTTCGTGGCGCACGGGCTGGTCTACCGCGGGAAGAAGCCCGTGCAGTGGTGCTGGCACTGCCGCACCGCGCTCGCCGAGGCCGAGGTCGAGTACGACGAGAAGCACGTCTCGCCCTCGGTGTACGTGAAGTTCCCGCTCGACGAGGCCGCGGGCGCGAGGGTGCGCGAGCTCACCGGCGCGACGCACCCGAGGCTCTACGCCCTCATCTGGACCACCACGCCCTGGACCCTCGCGGCCAACCTCGCCATCGCCGTCCACAGCGAGCTCGACTACACGGTGATGGACCTCGGCGACGGCGAGGCCGCGGTGGTCGCCTCCGCCCTCGCGCCCTCGCTCGCGAAGCTCCTGGGCGTCTCGGGCGAGACCTTCCAGACCGTGAAGGGCGACGCCCTCGCGGGTCTCTCGGCGCGGCACCCCTTCGAGGACCGCGCGTCGATCATCGTCACCGCTCCCTACGTCGCCGCCGACACCGGCACGGGGCTCGTGCACACCGCGCCGGGTCACGGCCGCGACGACTACGCCACTGGCCTGAAGCACGGCCTGGAGCCCTACGCGCCCGTCGGCGACGACGGCCGCTACACGGGAGAGCTGGGCGAGGGGGCCAAGGCCCTGCGCCTGGAGGGCGAGTTCATCTTCGACGCCAACCCCGGGATCGAGACGGCGCTGGCGAAGTCGGGCGCGCTCGCGCACGAGCCCGGCAAGAAGCTCACGCACAGCTACCCCATCTGCTGGCGCTGCAAGAGCCCGCTCATCACCCGCGCGACCACCCAGTGGTTCATCGCGATGGACGAGCCCATGAAGGGCGACCCCGAGGGCCGCACCCTGCGCGCGATGGCGGTGGGCGAGATCGACCGCCTCGCCGGCGAGGGCTCCGCGGCCGAGAAGGAAGGCGTGGCGCGGGGGTGGGTCCCCTCGTGGGGGCGCGAGCGGATCATGGGCATGATCGCGGCGCGCCCGGACTGGTGCATCTCGCGGCAGCGCGCGTGGGGCGTGCCCATCCCCGCGGTGCACTGCGGCGCGTGCGGAGACGTGCGCCTCGACGCGGCGCTGTTGGATCACGTCTCAGAGGTCTTCGCGAAGCGCGGGGCCGACGCGTGGTACGCCGCCGACGACGAGGCGCTCCCGCCGGAGCTCGCGTGCGCGAAGTGCGGCAACACCGACCGGGCGAGCTTCACCCGCGACCCGAGCATCATCGACGTCTGGTTCGAGAGCGGCAGCTCCTTCTGGGCGGTGTGCGCGCCGGACCCCGAGCTGGGCGCCCACGTCGACCTCTACCTTGAGGGGAGCGACCAGCACCGCGGGTGGTTCCACTCGGCGCTGCTGGTGGGCTGCGCGGTGATGGGTCGCGCGCCCTACAACGCCGTGGTGACGCACGGCTTCGTCTGCGACGAGCAGGGCAGGCCGTACTCGAAGAGCGCCATCCGCAAGCGCCAGCTCGAGCGCCGCGACGCCATCGTCGAGAGGGTGAACGCCGGGGCCAGCGTCGAAGAGGCCCTCAAGGTCCTTCGGAGCACCTGGGCGACGCCCGAGAAGCTCGCGGAGCTGAAGAAGCTCCAGGGCAAGAAGACCCCCCTCGACGACATCGCTCTCAAGGTCGCCGAGGACGACGTGGAGTACATCCCGCCCGAGAAGGTGATCCAGGAGCAGGGGGCGGAGCTCTTCCGCGCGTGGGCGGCCTTCGTCGACTACGCCA
Source organism: Pseudomonadota bacterium (assembly GCA_023428035.1). GTDB lineage: Bacteria > Myxococcota_A > Polyangia > Polyangiales > JAEYZO01. The sequence goes on from JAEYZO010000547.1 coordinate 4,454, forward strand.
ACGACATGCCCTACGGGCGCGCGCTGCTGGCGCAGGCCACCGACGCCTACCGCCGCGTGCGCAACACGATCCGCTTCCTGCTGGGCGCGCTGCGCGAGGAGCCGGCCCCGCTGCTCAGCGTGGTGCAGCTCGAGCCCCTCGACCGCTGGGCCCTCGCGCGGCTCGCAGACGTTTGCGGGAAGTGCGAGGGCCACTACCGGCGTTACGAGTTCCGTGAGGCCCTCTCGACGGTGCACGACTTCGCCCAGGAGCTCTCGGCCTTCTACCTCGATGCCTCGAAGGACTGGCTCTACAACGACCCCGCCGACGCCCCGCGACGTCGCTCGGCGCTCGCCGTGATCCAGCACCTCGCGCGGAGCCTAGCCTCGCTGATGTCTCCCATCCTCCCCTTCACCGCCGAGGACGTCTGGGACCAGCTCCCCGCCTTCGAGGGCAAGGTCGAGAGCGTGCACCTCGACGGCTGGCCTCAGCTCCCTCCCATCGGCGACGCCGCGGAGCTCGTCTCTGCCATGCGCGCCCTGCGCGTCTGTCGCGACCGGGTGAACGCCGCGCTCGAACCGCTGGTGCAGGCCTGGGGCGTCGAGAAGCAGACCGCCAAGAAGGCCTCGCGGGAGCCCGACGGGGGCATCCCCGAGCACCTGCGCGTCGACCACGCGCGCGACGCCGCCGTGACGCTCACGGTCACCGAGCCCGAGCGCGAGGCGCTCTCTCCCTTCGTCGACCGCCTCTCGGAGTACCTCGGCGTCGGCGCCCTCACCCTCGCGGTGAGCGAAGCCCCGACCGCCTCGGTGGTCCGCGCCGCGACGCCCCCCTGCGACCGCTGCTGGCGCCGCCGCGTCGACGTGCAGCCCGACGGCCTCTGCCCCCGATGCGCCGCCGCGGTGAGCGCGCTGCGCGACGAAGCCTCTACCCCCACGGCGTGACCCCATGAGCGACGAGACCAAGCCCACCGAGCCCGAGACGACCTCCGCGAGCGACCCCGCCGCGCCGCCCGAGTCGCCCGCCGCCGTCGACGCGAAGCCCGCGGAGCCCAAGGCCGCCGACACGACCCCCGTGGTCACCGCGAAGGACTGGGTCTTCTTCGGCGTGGTGGCCGTGGTGAGCGCCGCCCTCGACCTCGGGACGAAGTACTGGGCCCTCGCGAGGCTCTCGCGCGCGGTGCGCAACCCGCCTCCGCTCTGCACGCCCCCCCAGGGGATGTCGCACTACCTCCCGCAGCGCGCGGCGACCGAGCCCCTGGTCATCATCCGCAACTACCTCGACCTCGCCTACGCCGAGAACTGCGGCGGGGCCTGGGGGCTCCTGCACGGCGCGAGCGAGTCGCTTCGCAAGCCCTTCTTCCTCCTCGTCTCGATCGGCGCGGTCGCGTTCATCGTGCACCTCTACCGCACGCTGGAGCGCGGGCAGAACCTCATGAAGTGGGCCCTGCCCCTGGTGCTCGGCGGCGCCATCGGCAACCTCTGGGACCGGGTCGTCCACGGCTACGTGGTGGACTTCATCCACGCCCACTGGCAGGGCCGGCACCACTGGCCGACCTTCAACGTCGCCGACATCGCCATCTCGGTCGGCATCGGGCTGATGGTGTTGGAGTACATCGTCGGCCCGCGTCAGGCTTCGCCCAAGGAGAAGGCCCCCGCGTCGAGCGCGACGCCCGTGGAGCCCCCCGCCACCACGTGAAGCCCACGCTCTTCAGCCTCTTCGGCGTCGATGTCCCGGCCTACTTCGGGATGCTCGCCGTGGGCTTCATCCTCGCGACCTGGGTGGGCGCGCGGTGGCTGGGCCGCCTCGGCTACGACCGCGAGGTGGTGATCGACCTGGGCCTCGCCTCGGTGATCGCCGGGGTCATCGGCTCGCGGCTCCTGCACGTGGTCGCCGACGGGTACTTCTGGGACTACGTGCACCTCTGCACCGACCCCACCAAGGTCGACTGGCGCATCTCCCAGGTGCACTGCACCTCCCGCGCGGTCGACGGCGTGTGGGACGCCGCCCGCTCCGTGTGCCACCCCAAGCAGGCCAACTGCTTCGCGTGGGCGGCCTTCTGGGCGGGGGGCCTGACCTACTACGGCGGGCTCATCGGGGCGACGGGCTACGCCGTGTACTTCCTGCGCCGCGAGCGCTTTCCCTTCTGGAAGGCCGCCGACATGGCGGGCTTCGCGATCGCCCTCGGGCTCGCCTGGGGGCGCATGGGCTGCTTCCTCGCGGGGTGCTGCTTCGGGAGCGTGTGCCACTACCCCTTCGCGGCGTACTTCCCCGGGTGGTCTCCCGCGAGCGAGGCGCAGTTCCGCGCGCACCTCCTGGCGCACGAGGCGCGCCCCGCGCTCCCCGTGCACCCGACGCAGCTCTACGAGGCCGCCGGCTCGCTGCTCATCGCGGCGGTGACCTACCTCGTGATCGCCCCGCGCAAGCGCTACGACGGGCAGATGTTCGTGTTCTTCCTCGGGGCCTACAGCGTGCTGCGCTCGGTGCTCGAGGTGTGGCGCCGCGACGACCGGGGGGGCTTCCTCGGGCTGTCGACCTCGCAGCTCATCTCGGTGGGCATCGTGATCGCGCTGATCCCCCTGTCGAAGTGGCTGCGGGCGAGGGGGCGGGCGGCCTGAGCGACCGCCGCCGGTTTCGCGACGACGTCGGCGCCCGGGGGTACTCTCACCGACATGAGAGCCGGACTCGCGTGCTTCCTCTCGCTTGCAGTTGGCGCGTCGGCCTGCTCCGACGACAACTCCGCGCGCCCCCAGGGGCTCCAGTGCGACGACGCCGGGCCCTGCGGGAGCAACAGCACAGGCAGCCAGGGAGGCGGCGGGGGAGGGGGCGGCGGAGGCCGAACGGACGCGGGCTTCCTCGACGGCGGCGCGCTGATCAACGTGAACGGCACCGTGCTCGGCGTGACCGAGGTGCCGGTCACGCCCTCGACGGGCACCGTCGGCTTGAGCGCGTGGACGATCTCCTCGGTGCAGGACCCCTCGCTCGCCGCCGCGAGCATCGCCGACGGCACCTTCTCCCTCGTGGGCATCCCCACCGTCGTCCTCCCCGGCACGGGGCAGGGCTACTACGGCCTCCTCGCCACGGCCCCGCCCGGCGACTACTTCGGCTCCTACCGCACCTACGCCGCCTCGGCGACGACGCCCATCGTGCAGGCCGTGAGCGTGACCGCGCTCCAGAGCGCCCTCTTCATGGCCGGCGGCGCGACCCCCGACAGCGCGCTCGGGCAGATCATCGTGAGCCTCCGCAGCAGCGCCGACAGCACCGCCCAGGGCGTCGCCAACGTCGTCGTCTCGACCGGCTCGGCCCTGACCTTCTACGACTCCTCCGCCTCGCCCGGGCAGCTCTTCGCCACCGACACGGGCACCGGCCCCGCGGGCTTCGCGCTCGTGCTCAACGTCGCGGGCAGCCTCACGGGAACCCCCGTCACCCTCTCCCTCCAGAGCAGCACCGCGGGCGTCACCGTGAGCCCCTCCTCGGTGCAGACCCTGGTCTTCACCCGCGCCGTCACCTGGCTCGACGTGGTCACCACCACCACGGGCACGCCCGTCACGCCCTGAGTCGAGTTGGGGTTGACCCCACCACCCCTTTCAACGTGCAGCGAGCCGCGGCAGCGGCTGTACCCCAGCCATCGAGCGCAGCGACTCACGCACCTTGAAAGGGGTGGGTTGACCCCACCCTGAGTTGGGGGTCTCCCCACCCTGAGTTGGGGTACCCCCCACCCTGAGACGGGGGTCACCCCACCCTGAGATGGGGTACCCCCCACCCTGAGATGGGGTCGACCCCAGGTCAGCGTGCTCGGAGAGACGAGCCGGGAATCCGGGGTGTCCACCCACCACGTCTGGAATCAGGACGGACGTTGGAGGGTGCGACGTTTAGTCTGTCACGACACCCCGACCCGCACGATACTGCCCGGCCTGGAGCGGATATTGCTCCCGCCACCGCGCCCCTCGCCGCCATCATCGCCGCGGAATCCCCCGCGGAAAGCTGGCCGCTCGGGGCGTCAGACCCACGTTCGGGAGGACTGCATGACTCGACTCGTCCCCGCCTTCTTCGCCGCGGCCATCGCCGTGGCCCCCCTCGCCGCGCAGGCTCAGGTCGGCGCCCAGGTGACCTTCTCGGTCGGCGCGCCGCCGGCGCCGCGACCCGAGACCCCGCCGCCGTCGCCGGGTCCGGGCTTCGTGTGGGAGCCGGGGTACTGGGCCTGGGCGAACAACCAGCACGTGTGGACCCCCGGCCGTTGGGAGCGCCCGCCGCAGCCCGGACAGACCTGGGAGGCCCCGCGCTGGGACCGCGACGGCAACCGCTATCGCTTCCGCCCCGGTCGCTGGCGGAACGGCGCTGTCGGGCAGGCCCCGATGGTCGCGCCCGCGCCCGTAGCCCCGATGATGCCGGCCCCCGTAGCCCCGGTCGCGATGCCCGTCGCTCCGCCCCAGATGCCGATGGGGCCGAGGCGGGCGCCGCCTCCGCCCCGTCGCGAGCGCATGGGCCGCGCGCCCGGGCCGGGTCAGGTCTGGATCCCCGGCTCCTGGGCCTGGACCGGCTCGCAGTACGAGTGGACGCCCGGTCGCTGGGAGGCACCCCCGCGCCGCCGCGCCCGCTGGAACCAGCCTCGCTGGATCCGCCGCGGGAACCAGTGGCAGCGCGTCGACGGCGGCTGGCGCTGAGCTCAGCGCGCCCGCTCAGACCCCTCCGGGCGCCACCGTGACCTTCCCACCCCTCACCACCGCCCACGCCCTGGCGCTCCCGAAGTCGTAGGGCAGCGCCTCCCAGCTCTCGAAGTCCATCACCGCGAGGTCTCCCCTCGCGCCCGGGATCAATCGCCCCCGATCGGGGAGGCGCAGCGAGTCGGCCGCCACGCGGGTGACCGCGTGCCACGCCTCGACCGTGCTCATCCCCATCTGCCGCACCGCGAAGGCCGCCATCAACGGCAGCGACTCCGTGTGGCTCGTGCCGGGGTTGCAATCCGTCCCGAGCGCCACCGACATCCCCATCGCCCGCAGCCGCCGCGCGTCGGGCATCGCCTGCCCCAGCGAGAAGGCCGCCCCCGGCAGCAGCACCCCGACCACCCCCGCCTCGGCCATCGCGCGCACCCCAGCGTCGCTCACCGACTCCAGGTGGTCGGCGCTCGCCGCGCCCACCGACGCCGCGAGCTCCGCGCCCCCCACGTCGTCGAACTGACCGACGTGCAGCCGCACCCCCAGCCCCGCCGCCCGCGCCGCGGTGAGCGCCGGGATGCTCTCCGCCACGGAGAAGCCCGGCC
>JAEYZO010000725.1 GCA_023428035.1 Pseudomonadota bacterium
GCCCGGCGGTGTGGGTCGCGGCGGGCGTCGCCGGCGCGGGGCTCATCGCAGGAACCGTCTTCGGGGTGATGGCCCTCTCTGACGCCAACGACTACGAGCTGAACCCCACCCGCGACACCTACGACCGCGGGCGCACCAACGCGTTGATCTCCGACATCGGCTTCGGCGCGGCGATCCTCGGCGCGACCGTGGCGGTGGTGGTCTACTTCGCGGGCCGTGGTCGGGCCGAGCGCCCCGCGGCGGCGCAGGCGGTGAGGATCGGCCCCGGCAGCCTCACGGTTCGCTTCTAGGAGAGTGAGGGTCCCTCGGGTGGCGAAGAAGCATCGTCGGGTCAGGGTCGCAGCGATCGCGCTGAGCGCGCTCGCCTTCGCGGTGGGGTGCCAGCTCGTCGCGACCTTCGACGAAGACAGGCTCGACGGCGGGATGTTCGACGCGGGCCCCTTCGCCGACGCGAGCGGCGACGTGGTGAACGACGCGCCGACCGTCGATGTCGGCGACGCGGGCCCGAGCGACGCGGGCGACGACACGGGCCCGGTCGACGCGGGTGAAGACACGGGGATGGTCGACGCCGGAGACGACGCTGGGACCGACGCCGGCCCGACAGACACCGGCCCGATGGACACCGGCCCGACAGACACCGGCCCTACGGACACCGGACCTGCGGACACTGGCCCGACAGACAGCGGGCCGATGGACACTGGCCCCACGGACACCGGCCCTACGGACACCGGGCCGACAGACACCGGGCCGACAGACAGCGGGCCGATGGACACTGGCCCCACGGATACGGGCCCCGCAGACACGGGGCCGGCGGACACCGGGCCTGAAGACACGGGCCCGGCGGATACGGGTCCCACCGACACTGGTCCCGAGGATACGGGCGTCGAAGACGCCGGCCCGGGCGACGCGGGCGACGACGCCTCGGTCGATGACGTCGCCGACGCGGCGGACGTCGCCGACGAAGCGGCGCCCTGAGTCACACCGTCGACCGCGCCCCGCACCGCGCGCCGCGCGGGAACGGGCGACGCTGAGGAGCAGAGGGCACGATGAGCGACACGGCGATCCGGGAGGTAATCGGTCGGGAGATCCTCGACTCGCGTGGCAACCCCACGGTGGAGGTCGAGGTCTTCCTCGAGGGCGGCGCGAGCGGCCGCGCGGCGGTGCCGTCGGGGGCGAGCACGGGCGCGCACGAGGCGCTCGAGCTCCGCGACAACGACGCTCGCTACGCGGGCAAGGGCGTGCTCAAGGCCCTGGAGCACGTTCACCACCTCGGCAAGGCCATCGAGGACCTCGACGCCCTCGACCAGGCCCGCGTCGACGCGGTGATGATCGACGCCGACGGCACGGCCAACAAGTCTCGCCTCGGGGCCAACGCGATCCTCGGCGTGTCGCTCGCCATCGCGCGCGCGGGCGCCGACGCCCTCGGCCTGCCGCTCTGGCGCTACCTGGGCGGCGTCACCGCGCGCGCCCTCCCCGTGCCCTTGATGAACATCCTCAACGGGGGGGCGCACGCCGACAACGGCCTCGACGTTCAGGAGTTCATGATCTGCCCCATCGGCTTCGAGCGCTTCTCCGACGCGCTACGGGCGGGGGCCGAGGTGTTCCAGAGGTTGAAGGGCGAGCTCAAGAAGGCCGGGCTCTCGACCGCGGTCGGAGACGAGGGCGGGTTCGCGCCGCGCCTGGGCAGCAACGAAGAGGCCCTGGAGCGCGTCGCCAGCGCGGTGGAGGCCGCGGGCTACAAGCTCGGGTCGCAGGTCGCGCTCGCGCTCGACGTGGCCGCCTCTGAGCTCTACGACGCCGAGGCGAAGCGCTACCGCTGGAACGGCGAGTCGATCTCCGGCGAGGCGCTGATCGAGAAGTACACGTCGCTCGCGGGTCGCTTCCCGCTCATCTCCATCGAAGACGGCGCCGCCGAAGACGACTGGGACACCTGGAAGGCCCTCACCGCGAAGCTCGGCGCGCGCGCGCAGCTCGTGGGCGACGACCTCTTCGTCACCAACCCTACGCGCCTCCGCAGGGGCGTCGACGAGGGCGTGGCCAACTCGATCCTCATCAAGCTCAACCAGATCGGCAGCCTCACCGAGACCCTCGACACGATGCGCCTCGCGACGCGCTCGGGGTACACCAACGTCGTGTCGCACCGCTCGGGAGAGACCGAAGACAGCTTCATCGCCGACCTCGCCGTCGCCACCAACGCGGGGATGATCAAGACGGGCTCGCTCTGCCGCGGCGAGCGCACCGCGAAGTACAACCAGCTCCTGCGCATCGAGCACACGCTCGGCGACGACGCGATCTACCCCGGCGCCTCGGCCTTCAACGCGCGCCTCGGGTGACCGTCGGAGAGAGCGGCAGGCGCAGCAGGCGCGCCGCGTTCTCGCCGTAGACCTTACGCAGCACGACGTCGGGCAGGCCCACGCCGTCGATGGTCCACCGACCCTGGATCGGCGTCGGGGTCTCGAAGCGCCGGTCGGTCGACTCGAAGTAGCGAAAGCTCGACCGCCAGAAGCGCCGCTCGTCGTCGGCCGTGGGCGGCGTCTCGCCCGTGGAGCCCAGCATCAACTGCTCGGGCTCGGGCCCCACCCCCAGGTCGGTGCCGAAGAGCACCCGGTCTTGCCAGCGCACGAAGAACGCGCGCATCCGGCCCGGGTCGTGGCGGCCGAACTCGGGAACGCGCGCCGCCGTGTCGATGTAGTAGTTCGGCGCGCGGGCGAGCAAGCGCTCGACGCGGTCGGGGTCCTCCGCGGCGTTGCCGAAATGCGCCCCGATGAAGGTCGTGCGCGGGTGGCGCAGCACGCGGCGGTCGAACTCATCGAGCACCTCGCTCCACCGCGGGTAGCGCGGGTCGGCGAAGCTCCACGAGGGGTGCGCGCGCAGCTCCTCCCAGCGCTCGTTTGCGGGGGTCGCGGGCTCGAAGAAGGCCCGCGGGTCTCCGACGTGGATCAGCACCACGAGCCCCAGCCGGCCCGCCGCCTCGAACAAGGGGTCGAGCCTCTCGTCGTCGACCCGCACCCGCGACCCGTCGGTCACGTCGGTGAGGTAGAGCCCGAGCACCTTGGGGATCTTCCACCCTCGCACCCCGAGCGCGGCGCAGCGCTCGAGGATCGCCGCCTGGCGCTCGACCCACCCGGGCGCCATCGCCCCGCGCCAGTCGACGTTGCAGAACGGCACGATCCTCCCGCCCGTCGCGCGCTCCACCGCGAGCGAATCCTCTAGGCCCGCGCCCTCCCAGCCCCCCGAGAGGTTCACCGCGAAGCGAACGTTGCGCGCGTCCATCATCCCGAGCGAGCGCTGCGTCGCCGCCGGGTCGAGGTGCGTATGAACGTCCACGACGGGCCAGGCCGCGCGCTCCCACCGAGGCCCAGCGTCGAGCGCGGGGCTCGGCCGGCGGCAGCCGACCCACGACGCGGCCGCGAGCGCCGCGACGAGCGCGATGGAGCGTTTGACACGCACGGTCACGACAGTAGACTCGCCGCCGCGCGAGGGCACAAGGGCGTGCGCGGGGGGCGGGTGCGAGGGCGATGACCAAGTCGGAGCTGATCGAGGCGATCGCGCAGAAGCAGGGCATCACCAAGAGCCGCGCTGAGCTGGTCGTCAACTGCGTCTTCAGCGCGATGACCGACGCGATGTCTCAGGGCGACCACATCGAGATCCGCGGCTTCGGGAGCTTCTCGATCCGCGACTACCGCCCCTACACCGGCCGCAACCCGCGCACGAACGAGCCCGTCGCCGTCGGCGCGAAGAAGCTCCCCTTCTTCAAGGTCGGCAAGGAGCTGAAAGAGCTCGTCAACGACAGCCTCGCCCAGGGCGTGCCCATCGCGGCCGACCACGAGCCCGACGAGACCGACCACGAGCCCGACGACGACCACGACGACGAGTGACCTCGCGTTCTCGGCGCGAACCGTCAACCGCCGTTGACTCCACCGCCCACGGCGGGCGCGCCGCTTCGCCGCGCGCTGGCACCGTTGCTGCTGTCGCCCCATCCTCAGGAGGCGCACACCATGCCCACCTTGCGAACCGCGATCCTCACCGGCCTCACCCTCGTCGCCGCGGCCCCCTTCGCCGCCGCGCAGTCCGTCGACCGCAGCGAGGTCTCGGCGATGGTCAGCTGGGTGAACGCCGAGCGCGCCCGGGCCGGCCTCCCCGCGCTGAGCGAAGACCCGCGGCTCAACGCCGTCGCCGAGGCTCACTCCCTCGAGATGGCCCGCTCGAACTTCTTCTCCCACGACTCTCCGACCACCGGCAGCCCCTCTGACCGCGTCTCGCGCGCGGGCCTCTCGTGGCGCGCGGTCGCCGAGAACATCGCGATGAACCAGTCGGCGCCGCTCGCGCAGCGCTCCCTGGTGGCGAGCCCGGGGCACCTCCAGAACATGGTCGACCCCGCGCAGCGCTCCATCGGCGTCGGCATCGTTCGCCACGACGGCCGGGTCTGGGTGACCCAGCTCTTCGCGACGCTCAACGGCGCGCCCGTCGCCGCGCCCGAGGCCCCCGCGACCGCGACGCCCGTCGCCGCGCCCCCCGCGGCGCAGCCCCTCGAGGAGGGTGACGACGAAGAGGCCTGCGACGAAGAGGGCTGCGACGGAGAGGGCGTCGCCCAGGGCGGGCCGGTCGACCTCGACAGCGCCCTCCGCGGAGCTCGACCCGCGCCGAGCGCCCCCGCCGCCCGAACCCCCGCCGCGACGCCGCGTCCGCGCGCCGATGTCGCCCCGCGAGGGCTCGATGAGTTCCTCTCGGCCTTCGGAATCAGCCTCCGTCCGACGCCCGCGCAGCCCGCCGGGAGGGCCTCCCCCGCGCCGCGCTTCTTCGTCGTCGACACCCCGCT
>JAEYZO010000727.1 GCA_023428035.1 Pseudomonadota bacterium
CTCGAGCGACGCGAGCGCGCGCCGCGCCGCGGGGCTCGAGATCACCCCGAGCGCGACGTCCACCGACAGCGGCCGCTCGGCGAGGGTCAGCGCGTCGAGGCCCTCGCGCTCCTCGTCGCTGAGCGCCTCCACCGCGCGGTTGAACGCCTGCGAGAGCCGCTCCCCCACCGCGCCGCTCCCGCCGGTCACCACGCCGGGGTCCCTCGCGACCACCCGCGCGTAGATGGGGTAGCCGCCGACCTCGCGGGAGAGCGCGGCGAGGAGGGCCGGATCGTCGAGCAGCCCGGGCGCGAGGCGCGAGAGCAGCGCCTCGGTCTCGCCTCGCGACAAGGGCTCGACGTCGAGCGCTCGATGGCAAGGGAGGCGCGCCTCGACGCGGGCGCGCGCGTCGTCGGCGCGATAGCTGCACACGTACAGCACCGGCGGTGCGTCGTCGCCGCCCATGAGCTCGGAGAGCAGGGCGAGGGCGTCGTCGTCGGCCCACTGCAGGTCATCGACCCAGAGCACCACGCGCCGCCGCTCGCAGGCCCCGGCCAGGAGGAGCTTCAGCGCCGACCACGCCACGACGCGGAGGTCGCGGTTCGCCTCGATCACCAGCGGCGAGTCGGGGGCGAGGCCTGGCACCTGGAGCAGCGCGGGGAAGTGCCGCGTGGCGGCGTAGCGCTGCGGCGCGCTGAGCCTCGCGACGTCGCCGCACGCGGTGAGGTGCTGCGAGAGCGCCTCGACCACGCTGTCGACCCCGCGGTAGTCGAGGTGCTCTCCGGGGTGACACCGGCCCGTGAGGACGAGCGGGGCGACGTCGCCGCGGAGCTCACGGAGCGCGCGCTCCACGAGGCCGCTCTTGCCCACCCCCGAGGGGCCTCGCACGTGGACGACGGTCGGCCGCGCCGCGGGGTCGCGAGAGGCGTCGAGCAGCGAGGCGAGCTCGGCTTCGCGCCCCACGAAGACGTCATCCCCCCGAGACCGCAGGTCGAGCCGCGGTGAGCCCGCGTCGGTCGAGAGGAGCTCCCTGAGCGCTCGCGCTACGGCGGCTGCGCTCGGCCGCTCGGAGGGCTCCTCGCGGGTGAGGCGCGCCGCGAGCGCGCGGAGTTCCCCGGCGCCGCTGTCGTCGCCCGGTGGGTCGAGCGCGTCGAGCGCGTCGAGCACGCTCACGCCCAGCGCGTACAGGTCTCGCGCGGGCGTGGCGCTCTCGGCGCCTCGCGACTCGGGCGCCAGGTACCGGGGCGTCCCCTCGGCCGCCGCGGCGCCGGTGACGGAGACCTCCGACTCGCTCGCCGCGAGGCCGAAGTCCGCGAGGAGCGCGCGGCCGTCAGACGCGATGAGCATGTTCTCGGGCTTCACGTCGCGGTGGACGACCCCCGCGGCGTGCATGGCCGCGAGGCCGTCGACGACCTGCAGGAGCTTCTCCGCGAGGGCCCGGCCGTCTGGGATCGCGCCTGACGACACGGCCCGCAGCAGGTCCTCGCCCTCGACCAGTTCCATCGAGATGAACGCCGTGGCGCCGTCGACGACGAGGTCGTAGTGCATCACCAGCGCCGGGTGCTGCAGCCGGGCGCGCGCACGGAACTCCCCCTTGAGGCGGCTCACCGCGGCGGCACCGACGTGCTGCACGGCCTTCAACGCCACGGGGGCGCCGAGCTTGCGGTCGATCGCGCGGTAGACGACCCCCATCCCCCCCTCGCCGATGCGCCCTTGGACCTCGAAGCGCTCGTGCGACGGCGGGGCCTCCACGATCTCTGAGCTCGCGTCGTCAGGGACGGTCCGCGCAGCCGCCGCGCGCGCGCCGTCGTTCCTCCGCTGGACCGGGTCGTCCTTCCTCATCCAACCCTCCGGCGTGGAGAGTGCGCCTACGCCCGCCGTCCGTGAAGTCGGGCACGACCGTCGAACGGAACCCGCTCCGCGGAACGGATTGGACTCCGCGACCTCTACCCGCCCCCCGTGCGATGATCTCTCGCGACGTCGTGCGTGGCCCGCGGAGTGCTCCGTCGTTCGCCGGTCCGCCATGCACTCCCAGCTCCGAGCCCTCCAGCACCCCCGCGCTGAAGACCCGACGCCCTCCTCCGCAGCGGGCGACGCGGCCGTGGCCCGCGCCCGGCTCGACCACCTCGCCGCGGAGGTCGCGACCCCGCCGCTCATCGGCGTCTCGCCCGCGACGCTCGCCCTTCAATCACGCCTCGAGCGCGTCGCGCGCTCGCCCTGCCCGGTGCTCCTCCATGGCCCCACGGGCTCGGGCAAGGAGCTCGCCGCGCAGTTCATCCACGACCTGAGCGACCGACGCCGCTCGCCCATGGTCACCGTGAACTGCGGGGCCATCCCCGAGCCCCTCGCGGAGAGCGAGCTCTTCGGCCACGAGCCCGGGGCCTTCACCGGCGCGACCCGACGTCACGACGGGCACTTCACCGAGGCCGGCGACGGCACGCTCTTCCTCGACGAGGTCGCGGAGCTCTCTCTGACCTTGCAGGTGAAGCTCCTGCGGGCGCTCGAGACCGGTCGCTTTCGACCCGTGGGGGGCGGCGCCGAGAAGACCTTCCGCGGGCGGGTCGTCGCGGCCACGCACGCCGACCTCGCCGAGCGCGTCAACCGCGGCGCCTTCCGCGAGGACCTCTACTATCGCCTCCGCGTGCTCCCCATCGAGGTCCCCTCCCTCGCCGAGCGCCGGGGGGACATCCCCCTCCTCGCGGAGCACTTCCTCCGCGCGCAGGAGCGCCACCTCCGCCTCACCGAGCGCGCCCTCGACGCGCTCAGCGACTTCGACTGGCCCGGCAACGCGCGGCAGCTCCGCAACGTGGTCGACCGCCTCGCGGTCTTCTCCGACGGGCCGCTGATCGACCACGACGACGTCGCGCGGGAGCTCTCCCTCGAGGGCCCCCGAACGGAGCGCGGCGGAGACCTCTCGTCCCTCGCGCGGCAGGTGCTTGAGCGCCCTGACATCGACAAGCTCCACGCGATGGAGCGCGCCCTCATCGACGAGGCCCTGCGTCAGTCCGACGGAAACAAATCCGAGGCCGCCCGCCGCCTCGGGGTGCACCGCAAGGTCATCGAGCGCCGCTCCGCCCGCGCCTGACCCGCGCCTGACCCGCGCCCTCACGCCTCCATCCCCACCAGCTCCGACGAGAGCCTCCACAAGCGCTCGGCCATCGCGTCGTCGCGCGCCGCGGCGCTCACCCGCGCCTCCCGCGACTTCACGTAGTAGCGCCCCGAGACCGCCCCCACCGCGGGGTCGCTCGCGAGGAACACCGACGTCCTCGCCCCCTTCTCCGGCGTCATGAAGGCCTTGCTCACGAACCACCGCGCGACCTTCGGAAAGTCCCTCACCAGCTCCGTGGCCACCACGCCGGGGTGCAGCGCGTTCACCGTCACCCCGGTGCCCTCCAGCCGCTTCGCGAGCGCTCGGGTGAAGAGCAGGTTCATCAGCTTGGTGTTCGCGTAGACCCTCAAGCCCACGTAGCCCCGCTCGGAGTGCAGGTCGTCGAGGTCCACCCTTGCCTGCTTGTGCACCGCCGACGAGACCACCACCACCCGGCTCGGCGCCGAGGCCTTCAAGCGCGGCAGCAACAACCGCGTCAGGAGGAAGGGCCCCAGGTGGTTCACCGCGAACTGCGTCTCTCGCCCCTCGTCGTTCACCGTGCGCGCGAGCGGAGAGAGTGCCGCGTTGTTCACGAGCGCGTCGAGGCGGTCGTAGCCCCCCTCGAACTCCGTCACGAAGGCCCTCACCGAGGCCGTCGACCCGAGGTCCAGGCGCATCACCCGGAGCGTCTCCGAGCCCGTCTCCGCGGCGACCTCGGCGCGCGCCGCCTCTCCCTTGGCCACGTCGCGGCAGGCCATCACCACCGTGGCCCCGAGGCGCGCGAGCCCGGCAGCCGTGGCCTTGCCGATCCCCGTGTTGGCGCCGGTCACGACGCATACCTTGCCATCCATGCTTCCCATGCGAGGGGCGGGACTGTACCCCTGACCGCTTTCGGGGACTCCCGCGGCTTTCCCGGGCCTCGGCGATCAGCTCCCCTGGGCCTCGTGGTGAACGGCGCTCCACATGAGCGAAAAGGGGTGTAACGTCGCGGGTCTTCTCGATCGGCGCACTGGGTGTGCGGCCGAGTCACCGCAGAGGCCCACGCGATGGAAACCATTGCCCATTGGATCGAAGGTCGCCCCACCCCGCCGTCGAGCGACGGCCGCGGCGACGTGTACAACCCCGCCACCGGAGAGGTGCAGCGCCGCGTCGCCTACGCCTCCGTCGCCGAGGTCGACGCCGCCGTCGACAGCGCGAAGAAGGCCCTCGCCTCGTGGCGCAACGCCTCCCTCGCCACGCGCACGCGGATCCTCTTCGCGTACCGCGAGCTGGTGAACCGCCGCCGCGACGACATCGCCCGGATGCTCACCCTGGAGCACGGCAAGGTCTTCTCCGACGCGCAGGGCGAGGTGCAGCGCGGCCTCGAGGTGGTCGAGTTCGCCTGCGGCCTGTCGCAGCTCCTCAAGGGCGAGATCAGCGAGAACGTCTCCACCGACGTCGACTCGTACTCGCTGCGGCAGCCCGTCGGCGTCGTCGCGGGCATCACCCCCTTCAACTTCCCCGCGATGGTGCCGATGTGGATGTACCCGCTCGCCCTCGCCTGCGGGAACACCTTCGTGCTCAAGCCCTCGGAGCGCGACCCCTCGGTCACCAACCTCTGCGCCGAGATGCTCCACGAAGCCGGGCTCCCCGACGGCGTGTTCAACATCGTCCACGGCGACAAGGTCGCGGTCGACCGGCTGCTCGAGCACCCCGACGTCGCCGCGCTGAGCTTCGTCGGCTCGACCCCCGTCGCGCGGTACATCTACGAGACCGGCACGAAGAACGGCAAGCGCGTGCAGGCCCTCGGCGGCGCCAAGAACCACATGGTGGTGCTCCCCGACGCCGACATGGACCTCGCCGCCGACGCCGCCGTCGGCGCGGGCTACGGCTCCGCGGGCGAGCGCTGCATGGCCATCTCGGTGCTCGTGTGCGTGGGCAACGCGGCCGACAAGCTGATCCCGAAGATCCGCGAGCGCATCCACGCGATGAAGGTGGGCAACGGGCTCGACCCGGAGTCCCAGATGGGGCCGCTCATCACGAAGCAGCACAGGGACAAGGTCGCGAGCTACGTCGGCCGCGGCGCCGAAGAGGGCGCGACCATCGTCGAGGACGGGCGCTCGCTCAAGGTGAAGGGCCACGAGGGCGGCTTCTTCATCGGGCCCTGCCTCATCGACCACGTGAAGCCCGGGATGAGCGTCTACGACGACGAGATCTTCGGGCCGGTGCTCTCGATCGCGCGCGCCAGGGACTACGACGAGGCCCTCGCGCTGATCCACGGGCACCGCTACGGCAACGGCACGGCCATCTTCACCAACGACGGCGGCGCCGCGCGGAAGTTCCAGCACGAGGTCGAGGTCGGGATGGTGGGCGTGAACGTGCCCATCCCCGTGCCCATGGCCTACTACTCCTTCGGCGGGTGGAAGCAGTCGCTCTTCGGCGACCTGCACGTCTACGGGCCCGACGGGGTGAAGTTCTACACCCGCACCAAGGTCGTCATCGGGCGCTGGCCCGACCCCCGCTTCCGCGGCGTCGACCTGGGTTTTCCGCAGAACCGCTGATCTCAAGGAGGTGTGACCGATGTCCCGAGTCGTCCGCGGCGGACTGATCCAGTGCGCCAACCCCGTCAACGATGAGACGCAGTCCGTCGCCGCCATCCAGGCCGCCGCCCTCGAGGCCCACCTGCCCTACGTGGAAGAGGCCGCGAAGAAGGGCGTGAAGGTCCTCTGCCTGCAAGAGATCTTCAACGGGCCGTACTTCTGCCCGGGGCAAGACCCGCGCTGGTACGCCGGCGCCGAGAGCGTGCCCGGGCCCACCACCGAGGTCTTTCAGAAGCTCGCCAAGAAGCACCAGATGGTGATCGTCGTGCCCGTGTACGAGCGCGAGCAGGCGGGGGTCTACTACAACACCGCCGCGGTCATCGACGCCGACGGCACCTACCTCGGCAAGTACCGAAAGACCCACATCCCTCAGGTGAACCCGGGCTTCTTCGAGAAGTTCTTCTTCAAGCCCGGCAACCTCGGGTACCCCGTGTTCCAGACCGCTTACGCGAAGGTGGGCGTGTACATCTGCTACGACCGGCACTTCCCCGAGGGCGCGCGCATCCTGGGCCTGCACGGCGCCGAGATCGTGCTGAACCCCAGCGCCACCGTCGCGGGTCTGTCGCAGTACCTCTGGAAGATCGAGCAGCCCGCGCACGCCGTCGCCAACGGGTACTTCGTCGGCGCGATCAACCGCGTGGGCACCGAGGCCCCGTGGAACATCGGCAAGTTCTACGGCAACAGCTACTTCGTCGACCCGCGAGGGAACTTCCTCGCCACGGGCTCGGAGGACCAGTCGGAGCTCGTCACCGCCGACCTCGACCTCGACCAGATCGAGGAGGTGCGCCGCGTGTGGCAGTTCTACCGCGACCGCCGCCCCGACTCCTACGGCGACCTCGCGCGGGACGTGTGATGCGCACGGCCATCAAGAACGGCACCGTCGTCACCGCCGTCGACACCTTCGCGGGCGACGTCTGGATCGACGGCGGCACCATCGTCGCGCTCACCGCGCCGGGTCAGCCCGGGCCCTTCACGCCCGAGCAGACCATCGACGCCACGGGCAAGCTGGTCATGCCCGGCGGCATCGACGCGCACACCCACCTCGACATGCCCTTCGGAGGCACCACCTCCTCCGACGACTTCGAGACGGGCACCGTCGCCGCGGCGCACGGCGGCACCACCACCCTGGTCGACTTCGCCATCCAGACGAAGGGCTCGTCGCTGCGCGCGGGCCTCGACGCCTGGCACGCGAAGGCCGAGGGCAAGGCCGCGATCGACTACGGCTTTCACATGATCTTCACCGACGTCAACAAGCAGACGTTGCCCGAGGTGAAGACCCTGGTGGGCGAGGGCGTGACCTCGTTCAAGCTCTTCATGGCCTACCCCGGCGTCTTGTATGTCGACGACGGGCAGATCTTCCGCGCGATGCAAGAGGCGCGGGACCAGGGCGCGCTCATCTGCATGCACGCCGAGAACGGCATCGCCCTCGACGTGCTCATCGAGCAGGCCCTCGCGCGGGGAGAGACGGCCCCGAAGTTCCACTCTCTCTCGCGGCCGCAGATCGCCGAGGCCGAGGGCACCCACCGCGCCCTGTGCCTCGCCGAGATGGCCGGAGCCCCAGTGTACATCGTGCACCTCTCGGCGCCGCGCGCGCTGGAGAAGGTCGTCGAGGCGAGGGACCGGGGCATGCCCGTCTTCGCCGAGACCTGCCCGCAGTACCTCTTCTGCTCCCTCGACGACCTCGCGAAGCCCGGCTTCGAGGGAGCGAAGTACGTCTGCACGCCCCCCCTCCGCCCGAAGGAGATGCAAGACGACATCTGGCGGGGCCTGCGCACCAACGACCTGCAGGTGGTCTCGACCGACCACTGCCCCTTCTGCTTCAAGGGCCAGAAGGACCTCGGCGCCGACTCCTTCGCGAAGATCCCCAACGGGATGCCCGGCGTCGAGACGCGGATGTACCTCCTCTGGGACGGCGGCGTGCGCGCGGGGAGGATCTCTCCCAACCGCTTCGTCGAGATCACCTCCACCGCGCCCGCGAAGATCTTCGGGATGTTCCCGAAGAAGGGCACCGTCGCGCCCGGCGCCGACGCCGACCTCGTGGTGTGGGACCCCGACCACGAGCACACGCTCAGCCACGCGAACCTCCACATGCGCGTCGACTACTCGCCCTACGAGGAGCGGGTGGTGCGCGGCGCCCCCACCCACGTGCTCTCCCGCGGCGAGGTCATCGTCGAGCGCGGGAGCTTCAAGGGCCAGAAGGGCCGCGGGAGGTTCCTCCGCCGCAGCACCTTCTCGCTCTGAACGACGCCGTCACCCCCCCACCCGAC
>JAEYZO010000780.1 GCA_023428035.1 Pseudomonadota bacterium
GCCACACGGCGCGGGCGCCGATGGGGGCCCAGCGGAGCTCGAAGTCGACGTTGCGGTCGATCACCAGGGGGGCGCCGGCGACGGGGGCGGGCACGACCCCGTTCACGGGGGGAGGGATCTGTACGGCGAGGTTGAAGGCGGGCACGCCCTGGCCCCCCGCTGCCTGCACCTGGAGGGTCAGGGGCCCCGGGAAGATCGTCTGCTGCTGTACATAGAAGGGGTTGTAGTTGCCCTGCGCGCCGGGCGTGAGCCGCACCGTCTGGCGCCCCCCCAGGAACTGGATCACCCCCGCGTGGGGAAAGGGCCGCGGGTGCGCGTCGGGGAGGGAGCCCCCGTCGAGGGTGCAGCGCTGGATGTCCCACCGGCCGGCGGCGAGCACGGAGCAGCGCGGGTCGTCGGCGCGGGGCACGAGGCGAAAGTCGGCGCTCACGTAGCTGAGCTCCTGCGCGCTGTCGTAGAGCGAGCCCACGAAGAGGTAGCCGTAGCGCTGGTCGAAGACCGGGCCGTCGGGCACCTGCCACGTGCCCGTGTCGCTCCCACCGTCGACGGCGATGGGCCCGGCGTCGACGGGCCTGAAGGGGTCGAGCCCGTCGGGGTTCACCCCGGGCGGCACGTCGGTGAGGCCCCCGTCGCGGGCGGCGGAGTTGGTCCCGTCGATGGCGCTGGCGCAGGCCCCCGTGAGGGCCAGGCAAGCCGCCGTCACCCAAGCCAAGGCGCGCATCGGGCGAGTGTGGGCGAAGCCCCCGCGCCTTTCAACGCGCCCCTCCGTGGAATACACGCCGCGCCCGAGGGGGTTCCCGTGACCCGATGGTTGCGCCGCCGGCGAGGCATGGGGTATGCGCCGCTTCCCCCCCGCCGGGGCTTCACACGGGAGAGTCATGTCCTTCAATCGCGCGCTGAACGAGCTGGTGCAGGAAGAGTCTCGCTTCGTCGACGACATCCTCTCCGAGGTGGGCAAGGTCATCGTGGGCCAGCCCGTGATGGTCGAGCGGCTGCTCATCGGCCTCCTCGCCCGCGGTCACGTCCTGCTCGAAGGCGTGCCGGGCCTCGCGAAGACCCTCACGGTGCGCACCCTCTGCGACGTGCTCCAGGCGCGCTTCTCGCGCATCCAGTTCACGCCCGACCTCCTGCCCGCCGACTTGATCGGCACGGTGATCTACCGCCCGCAAGACGGAACGTTCACCCCGAAGATGGGTCCGATCTTCGCGAACCTCGTGCTCGCCGACGAGATCAACCGCGCGCCCGCCAAGGTGCAGAGCGCGCTCCTCGAGGCGATGCAGGAGGGGCAGGTCACCATCGGCGACCAGACCTTCAAGCTCCCCGAGCCCTTCATCGTGATGGCGACGCAGAACCCCATCGAGCAGGAGGGCACCTACCCCCTGCCCGAGGCGCAGGTCGACCGCTTCATGCTGATGGTGAAGGTCGGCCACCCGACGCGCGAAGAAGAGCGCGCGATCATGGACCGGCAGACCAGCGCCGCGCGGCCGACGGTGAGCCCGAAGATCACGCCCGAGCAGATCCTCAAGGCGCGGTCGGTGATCCCTGAGATCTACGTCGACGACAAGCTGAAGGACTACATCGTCTCGATCGTGTTCGCGACGCGCGAGCCCGAGAAGGTCGGGCTGAAGGAGCTCGCGCCGATGATCCGCTACGGGGCCTCTCCCCGAGCCACCATCGCGCTGAACATGGCCGCGAGGGCGAGGGCCTTCCTCCAGCACCGGGGCTACGTGATCCCCGAGGACATCAAGGCCATCGGGATGGACGTGCTGCGCCACCGCGTGTCGCTGAGCTACGAGGCCGAGGCCGAGGAGATCACCGCCGACCAGGTGGTGTCTCGGGTCTTCGAAGCCGTGGAGGTCCCCTGAGCGGGTGAGCGCTGACCGATGGTCTCGAAGGAGCTGCTCAAGCGCCTGAGGCGCATCGAGATCCACACGTCGCGGCTGGCGAACGACCAGCTCGTCGGGACCTACGCGTCTGTCTTCAAGGGCCGCGGCCTCGCCTTCGACGAGGTGCGGATGTACCAGCCCGGAGACGACGTCCGCTTCATCGACTGGAACGTCACGGCGCGCACCAGCGCCCCCCACGTCAAGGTCTTCCGCGAGGAGCGCGAGATGACCGTGATGCTCCTGGTCGACCTCTCGGGCTCTCAAGACTTCGGCACCGTGGGCGCGCCCAAGCGCCAGCTCGTCGCCGAGGTCGCCGCGGTGCTCGCCTTCAGCGCGGTGAAGAACAACGACCGCGTGGGCCTGGTGCTCTTCACCGACGACGTCGAGAGGGTCGTGCCGCCGCGCAAGGGCCCCCGCCACGTCATGCGCGTGGTGACCGAGATCCTCGAGGCGAAGCCGAAGGGCCGCGGCTCCGACGTCTCCCGCGCTCTGGAACTCCTGGGCCACGTCGCGCGTCGCCGGGCCGTGGCCTTCGTGGTGAGTGATTTCTTCGACGAGGGCTACGAGCACGCGCTGCGGGTCTCCGCCGCGCGCCACGACGTCGTCCCCGTGAGCGTGACCGACCCGCGCGAGTCAGAGCTCGCCGACGTGGGGCTCATGCTCGCCGAGGACCTCGAGACGGGCGAGCTCGTGTGGGTCGACACCTCGAGCCCCGCGGTGCGCGAGGCCTACAAGCGCCGCGCCCTGGCGCAGAAGCTTGAGCGCGACGGGCTCTTCCGCCGGCTGGGCCTCGACTCGATCTCGGTCTCGACCGCGCAGTACGACAAGAGCGCGTACGTGCGCCCGCTGGTGGAGTTCTTCCGCCGCCGCGCCAGGAGGATGCACGGGTGAAGCGCAGCCTCGTCGTCGCGCTCTGCCTCGTCGCGCCGCGCCTCGCGCTCGCGCAAGACGCCGCGGTCACCGACGCGAGCGCCCTCACCGACGTCTCCGT
>JAEYZO010000844.1 GCA_023428035.1 Pseudomonadota bacterium
ACGTGGGAGGCTGCGGCCCCTTCATCAACCTGATGGAGGCGCGTCGTCGGGGGATGCTGCGGGAGGGGGCGACGGTGGCGCTCTTCGCGATGGGCGCGGGGGTCACCCGCGCCGCGGCGCTCGTCACGATGTGAGCGGAGAGGGGGGGTCGAGCCGACCGTCAGGCGCGGCCGACCTCGGCCACGGCGTCGACCTGGGCCTGGAACCAGTCGACGGCGCGCGCGAGCTCCTCGTGCTCGGCGCTGTCGACGGGGCCCGTGTACGCGTCGAGCTTGCGCGTGGCCTCGTCGAGGGCCTTGCGCGCGTCGGCCACCACCACGTCGGCGGCGTCGACGCAGCGGTCGGTGAGGATCGACATCACGTCGGCGCCCGCCTCGGCGAAGCCCGGCCCCACCGCGAGCGCGAAGGACTTGCCCGCGCGGCGGTAGCGCACGACGCCCGACTTCAGCGCCGCCAGGAGAGGGAGGTGGCCCGGCAGCACGCCGAACTCGCCCTGCACGCTCGGCGCCTCGACCTGGTCGACGTCGGTGCTCACGGCCCTGCCCGTGGGCGTGACCACCTCGAGGTGGATCACCCCGGCGCGGGCGTTCGTCGTGGCGAGCTGCTTCTCGTCTGCCATGGCCGTCGACCTCAGCCCTGACGGGCGAGCTCCTCGGCGCGCTTCTTCACGTCGGCGATCGAGCCCTGCATGTAGAAGGCCTGCTCGGGGAGCCCGTCGAGCGAGCCCGAGAGGATCTCCTCGAAGCCCGCGATGGTCTCCTCGAGCTCGACGAACTTGCCCTCGAAGCCCGTGAACTGAAAGGCCACGAAGAAGGGCTGCGAGAGGAAGCGCTGGATGCGCCGCGCGCGGGCGACGGTGCGCTTGTCGTCCTCCGAGAGCTCGTCCATGCCGAGGATGGCGATGATGTCCTGGAGGGAGCGGTAGCGCTGCAGGGTCTCCTGCACGCCGCGGGCGACCTTGTAGTGCCGCTCGCCCACGTACTGCGGCTGGAGCATGCGCGAGGTGGAGTCCAGCGGGTCCACCGCGGGGTAGATCCCCTGCTCGGAGATGGCGCGCGAGAGCACCGTCGTCGCGTCGAGGTGAGCGAAGGTCGTCGCGGGCGCCGGGTCGGTGAGGTCGTCGGCGGGCACGTACACGGCCTGCACCGAGGTGATCGAGCCCTTGTTCGTCGACGTGATGCGCTCCTGGAGGGCGCCCATCTCCGTGGCCAGCGTGGGCTGGTAGCCCACCGCGCTCGGGATGCGCCCCAGGAGCGCGCTCACCTCGGAGCCCGCCTGCGTGAAGCGGAAGATGTTGTCGACGAAGAGCAGAACGTCCTGGTTCTCCTCGTCGCGGAAGTACTCCGCCACGGTGAGCGCCGAGAGGGCCACGCGGGCGCGCGCCCCGGGGGGCTCGTTCATCTGCCCGTAGACCAGCGCGGTCTTCTTCACCACGGGGGTGCCGTCGCCGAGCTTCGACTCGGTCATCTCCACGAGGAGGTCGTTGCCCTCGCGGGTGCGCTCGCCCACGCCCGCGAAGACCGACACGCCGCCGTGCTTCTTCGCGACGTTGTTGATGAGCTCCATGATGAGCACGGTCTTGCCCACGCCGGCGCCGCCGAAGAGGCCGATCTTGCCGCCCTTCTTGTAGGGCGCGAGCAGGTCGATGACCTTGATGCCCGTGATGAAGACCTCCTCCTCCTTCGACTGCTCGGTGAACTTCGGGGGGGCCTTGTGGATGGGCGAGAACTTCTTGGCGTCGACGGGGCCGCCCTCGTCGACGGGCTGACCCACCACGTTGAGGATGCGGCCGAGGGTCTCGGGCCCCACGGGCATCATGATCGGGCTGCCCGTGGACATCACCTCCTGGCCGCGCACGAGGCCCTCGGTGGAGTCCATCGCGATGGCGCGCACGGTGTTCTCGCCGAGGTGCTGGGCCACCTCGAGCACGAGGTTCCACTGCTTGTCGTTGAGGAAGCCGTTCGACACCTTCAGCGCCGCGTACACGGGCGGGAGCTGCCCCTGGGGGAACTCGACGTCGACGACGGGGCCGATGACCTGGCTGATGCGTCCGTTCGCGGTCTCAGACATCTCTGGATCCTCTGCGCCGCGTACTGGGGAATCTCGCTGGGCGAGCGTCGGGGTCCGCGCGGCGGCGGCGCCCCACTAACACGGCCCCGTCCCTGGGGTCAAAGCCGATCCTCGGCAACGGCTGCCCCCTCGCGGTAGGGTTTCCCGACCCCGTGAAACGCGCGCTCCCGACCCTTCTGTTCACCGTGTTTTCCCTGGCCGCCTGCCCCCCCGCCCGACCCCCTCGCACGGCCCTCGACGTACGCCCCGAGCCCCCCGCGAGGCCCGACCTCACGCCCGCGGCGATGACCCTCTTCTCTCCCGATGGTTCACCCCGGCTCCTCCTCGCGCCCGACGGCGCCGTCACCGACGCCGAGGGAGCCCTCGTCGCGCGCTTCGTGGGCGACGGCGTGGTGCGCCCCGACGAGCGCCCGTGGATCACGGCCCGCCCCGACGGCGCCGTCGACATCGACGGAGCTCCGCCGCTGCGGTGGACCCGCGGCGGGGTCGCCCGCCCCGACGGCACCGCGCTCACGCTCCGCGCCGACGGGCGGGCCGTGTTCACCCGCGGCGGAGAGACCGTCGAGGCCCCAGCGCGGGTGAGCCCATCCGAGCGCCGCGGGCCCGCGTTGCTCCTCGTGCTGATCGAGATGGCCCGCGCGAGGTAGACCCCGAGCGCATTCGCAGTATCGTCCGCGCTCCACCACGAAGCGAAGGCCCATGTCCGAGACCTCCTCCGAAGCCACCGCGCCCCGCGTCGACTACGCCCTCCACGCGCTGCGAGCCTTGTGCGTCGTGGGCCTCGCGTTCTCGTCGATGCTGCTCTTCGACTACCTGCGCCCGCCGGTGTTCTGCTCCGACGCCGCGACCTCGGGCTGCGAGCTGGTGAAGCACTCCCGCTTCGCGCGCCCGCTGGGCGTCCCCCTGCCCATCCCTGGGATCATCTACTTCGCGGGGATGGCGGCGCTGAGCTTCCTGCGCTCGCCCCGCGCGCGGCGGTGGCTCACGCTCCTCGCGGCGCTGGGCGCGCTCGCCGGGGTGGGCTTCCTGGTGATCCAGGGCGCGGTGCTGCACGCGTGGTGCAAGCTCTGCCTCGTCGTCGACGCGAGCGCGGTGCTCATCGGCGTCACGGCCCTCCTCCGCAAGAGGGACGGCGACGCCGTGAGCGCGGAGCCCAGGGCGGGCATCGCGCTCCCGATCACCGCGGGGGCGAGCGTGCTGGCGGTGGTGGCGCCGTTGACGCTGGGCTTCCTCGCGGCGCCGCCGCCCGCGCCGCCGTCGCGTCCGCAGGTGGCCGAGACGCTGCCCGCGCCGATCGAGCGGGAGCAGCGGCCGGGCGTCGCGACCATCGTGGAGTTCGTCGACTTCGAGTGTCCGTTCTGCCGGCGCGAGGCCGAGGCGCTCTCGACGGTGCTGCCCGCGTATGGGAACCGCGTGCGGGTGGTGCGGAAGAACGTTCCCTTGTCGTTCCACGAGCACGCGCGGGGGGCGGCGAGGGCGGAGTGCTGCGCCGAGGAGCAGGGCCGCGGAGACCAGGTGGCCGACGCTCTCTTCCGCGCGACGGACCTGACGCCCGAGGGCTGCGAGAGGGTGGTGCGAGAGGCCGGCGCCGACATGGAGGCGTGGCGCGCGTGCATGGCGTCGAGACGTCCCGACGTGGCGCTGGAGCGCGACCACGACGACGCGAGGGCGTCGGGGGTGCAGGCGCTTCCGACGCTGTTCATCGGGCACGAGCGCTTCGAGGGCTTCCAGGAGGCCGAGGTGCTGCGCGCGAGCATCGACCGCGCCCTCGCGAGGGCCGGGTCGCAGCCGCGGGGGTAGTGCGGGGTGGTAGGGATGCCACGCCGTCCACGACAGTGAGGCTCGCGGTGCAGGCCAGCGCGGCGCGCCCGCGCCGCGGGGGTATTCAGCGGGTGTGTCGGTGAAGGCGGGCGCGCCCGCGCCGCGGCATCGATGCGGCCTCTACTGGCGCGTAGAGACGTGGCCCCGTTGGACCCTTGCCGTCTGAAGCAGATCGACCAGATCTCGCCTCACGAGCGCGTCGAGCTGCGCTTGGATCGCCGCACGCGAACGGCCTTCCTCACGGTCGGGCCGCGGGTGATCGCCGGCCTCCCGCTCGACCTCACCCCCTCGGAGTCAGACTGGAATTACGCGCCCCCCGAGCGCTGGTTCGTCGCTCCGCCGCGCATGTGGGTCGCGTCCGCGCGGCTCCCCGTCGCGCCCCACGTCGCGATCGTCGTGCTCGCGCTCGCGGGGCTGCTCGCCACGCTCCTCCTGCGTGCGTTCGACCGTGCTCCGCCTTCGATCGAGGAGACGCCCCGCGGATATCGCGACGCCGCGGCGCCCTCCCCGTACGCCCCCGAGCGCATCGAGGCGTGGCTCCGCGACGACGCGCTGGAGCGCTCCTGGCGTGCGCTCGCGGTGCTGTCGCTCACGCACGCCCCGCTCGTCGCGTGGTTCGCGACGCGACCCTCGCCCTGACCGCGAGCGCATCGCCGCCCTCACCGCACGGCTACTCCTCGTCTTCCTTCTTCGCGTCCGTCGCGGGCTCGGGCGCCTTCTCGGGCTTCTCCGCGGGCTTCTTCTTCGGAGCGACCACGCGGCCCTGGAGGCTCGGCACCTGCGCGTCGAGATCGCGACCGTAGAGCCAGCCCCCGAGGCGCTCGATGAGGGCGTAGCGCTCCACCAGGAGCGTCCAGACGCGGTCGCGGAGCTGCGAGGCCGCGAGCTGCGCGCCGGTCTTCGCCCGCTCTCGCTTCATCCGCGCCGGCTTCAAGCGCTGCGTGAGGTCGCTGCCGAGCTCCGCGGCGCGCTTCACCTCCGCCGCCGTCACCGCGCTCCTGCCCCGCAGCGCAGCGGCGTGCTCGCGGTAGAGCGCCGCCAGCGCGATGCAGTCCTTCGCCGCGTCGAGGGCGCCCGCGCCGCGCTCGATCCGCCGCACCTCACCGGCCTTGAACACGCCCTTGCGCGCCTGCACCCGCGCGTCGCCCAGGAGGATCTGCCGCAGGTCCCGCGCTTCCTTCAAGTCCCGCGCGAGGGCGCCGTCGGAACGCGTCCCCTCAGACGCTCGCTCCACCGCGAAGACCAGCGCCGAGGCGATGTCGACCACGGCCGAGAGGCGCTTCCAATCGGGGCGCGGGGCGCTGGGGTCCTTCGCGAGCGCGTCGCGCTGCGAGGTCACCACGGCGAGGCCCGCGGCGGCGTTGTGCGCGGCCAGCACCGCGTCAGCGCGGAAGGGGATCACCCGCTCCGCAGGGATCGCCTCGGCCTCGGCGCGCAGGCGCGCGAACGCCGCTTCGGAGCCCGCGCTCTCGATCTCCCCGTCGCCGCTCGTCCGCTTCACGGCCTTGCGTACCGGCTTCTTCATGATCGACCTCCTGGCGGGGCGTATCCCCAGCCCCGCGCTGCGAAGGATCGTAGCGGTCGAGGGTACGGGAGGGTCAAGACCCTTCGCGCGCGTCCACCGCGGACACGCCACGAAGGGGTCAGACC
>JAEYZO010000893.1 GCA_023428035.1 Pseudomonadota bacterium
GCGGAGACCAGCTCCGAGGGGGCGCCCCAGAGCGTGAGCTCCTCGGCGAGGCGCTCGAAGGCTTCGATCGAGGCCTCTTCGAGCTCGGTCACCCGCGCGAGGAACTCCCCCGCGAGGTCGCGCGCCCGCACCGCGGTCGGGGCGAAGCCCTCGGGCCGGCGACCCACCGCGCAGGTGATGCACGAGATCGTGTCGCCCGTGTCTCCGCGGCCGGTGAGCTGGCATCCGCCCGAGAAGAAGATGCCGGGCCCGCGGCACAGCCGCTCGCAGTCGCGGTAGTCGAGCCACCTCCCTTCGGGCACGCTCACGTCGGGCGGCAGCCCGCAGGGGAAGCGGATCTCGGTGTTGCAGGTCCCCCCGGAGTGCTCCTCGCCCACGATGGGGTCACACACCCCGCCGTCGCCGGGGGAGACATCCACGGGGGAGACGTCGGGGATCGGCCCGGTGTCACGCGGCTCGACGTCGACCCTCGCGACGTCCTCCGGCCCGGCGTCCACGGGACCCGCGTCGATCGGGCCCACGTCCTCCGGCCCGGTATCGACGGGACCCGCGTCGACGAGGATCACCACGTCCTGCCCGGCGTCGCTCGGGCCCGTGTCGACGGGGGTCACCCGGTCCGTCGCGCTCACGTCGACAGGGCTCTGCGTGTCCGTCGTCGTCGAGACGTCTCCGCCCGCGTCCTCGGGCGTGATCACCACCGAGCCGCAGCCCGCGACCGGCGCCACCGCCATCATCCACACCAGCCGATGAAAGAGGGCGCTGAGCCCCTGCGCGCGTGACTGCTTCATGCCCACGGCATCGAGCAACCGAAGTGCCACCCGCCAGGCCTCTCGAAATGCCTCTCCCGAAGGCCATCCGAGCGATCCCGCCCTGTGCCAGCGTGGGCCAGCGGCGCGACCCGGGCGGCTCGCTGATAGCATCGCCCGCATGAAGGCATCCTTGCGCTCCTGCCTCGCCCTGTCGTGCGCGCTCGCGACGGCCGCCTGCAGCTCCGACTCCCGGCCCCCGGTCGACAGCGACGCCGCGGTGATCATCCCCGGCAGCGACGGCGCGGTGCCCACCGACAACGGCTGCCGACAGACCTGGTGCACCGCCACCGGGGTCTGCGCCGACCTCAACACCGACCCGAGGAACTGCGGACGCTGCGGCGTCTCGTGCGCGGCGCTCCCGAACGTCGACCCCGACCGGGTGAGCTGCGAGCGCGGCGTGTGCGTGGTCGCCGGGGGCTGCGCGGTGGGGTGGGCCTCCTGCGACGACCGCGACGACAACGGCTGCGAGACCGACCTCAACGACCCCTCGCACTGCGGCGCCTGCGCCACCGCCTGCGCCGAGCCTCGCCCCTACTGCCAGCGCGAGGGGCAGCCCGTACCCCCCGACCCCGACGGCGGCGTCTCCGACGCGGGCGGGATCGACGCCGCGGTCGAAGACGTCCCCAACGCCCCGGCGCGCTGGAGCTGCACCGACCGCTGCGCCGCGGGCGCCCAGCGCTGCGGCGGAGCGTGCGTCGACACGCGCTCGAGCGCCTCCCACTGCGGCCGCTGCGACAACGCGTGCGCGGGCGGCGCGAACGCGACCCCGAGCTGCGCGATGGGCGCCTGCGCCCTGACCTGCAACGAGGGCTTCGCCGACTGCGACCGCCAGTCTGCCAACGGCTGCGAGGCCCAGCTCGCCGACTCGCTCACCCACTGCGGCATGTGCGGCCGCGCGTGCCTGACCCGCGCCAACGCGGCGACGACCTGCGCGATGGGCGCCTGCGGCTTCACCTGCAACACGGGCTTCGGCGACTGCGACGGCGACCCAGCCAACGGCTGCGAGACCAACCTCGCGACCTCGGCCTCGCACTGCGGCGCGTGCATGAACGCCTGCCCCGCGCCGCCGTCGTCGACGGCGGTGTGCGCGATGGGCGCCTGCGGGTTCCGCTGCGAGGTCGGCCGCGGAGACTGCGACGGAGACGCGAGCAACGGCTGCGAGGTCGACACCTTCACCTCGCTCACGCACTGCGGCGCGTGCATGAACGCCTGCCCGACCCCGGCGAACGCGTCGCCGAGCTGCGTGCTCGGTGGCTGCGCGGCGCGCTGCGACACGGGCTTCGGCGACTGCGACGCCAACCGCGCGACGGGCTGCGAGGTCGACCTGAGGGTGACCACCGCGCACTGCGGGGCCTGCGGCAACCGCTGCCCCACCCCCATCGGCGGGAGGGTGAGCTGCGCCGCGGGGACCTGCGTGCCCGAGTGCGACCCGGGCTACGCGCTGGTGGGGGACACCTGCCTCACGACGCCGCCGAGGGCCCTCCGGCCGCTCTCGACCGCGATGGTCACCACGCGGCGGCCCACCCTCGCGTGGACCGACGCGGCGCGCTTCAGCCAGGTGCGCGTCGAGGTGTGCCGCGACCGCGACTGCGCGGCGGTGCTCGCCACCGCCGACGTGAGCACCTCGAGCTGGAGGCCCCCGTCGGACCTCACCGTCCGCGTCGCGTTCTGGCGCGTCCGTGGGCTCGTCTCGGGGCGCGTCGCGTCGACGCCGAGCCCGACCTGGATGTTCGTCGTCCGCGCCCGCCCCGGGGC
>JAEYZO010000900.1 GCA_023428035.1 Pseudomonadota bacterium
CTGTAGGGACACGCGCTGGATGAGGTTCTCGCGGACCGCGTCCACGATGGACATCGAAGCCGCGACGCCCGCTCCTCGCGCGCGATGGACTTCGCGGACGAGGGCGCTCCCGTCGCCACGAGAGATGGACATCAGCGATGAGGCCGTCGCCCCACCCGCGTGAGGGGGAGTCAGAAGGAGAGGTCGTCGTCGTCGTCGAGGGCGATCTCGTACCCGACGGTCTCGCGGTAGCGTTCCACCGCGAGCCTCAGCGCCTCGGCGTGCGTGAGCACCGACTGCGCCATCCGCACACGCGGCGGGGCCCACGGCGGCAGCCGCGGTTCACGCAGCGCGGGGTAGGCCGTGCGCAGCGTCGCGACGGCGATCTCCACGACGATCCCCAGCGCGTCCACCGCTGCGATCTCCGGCGCCTGGCCCAGGTCGTAGCGCGGACGCGGCCACTTCCACGGCCTCATCCCGGCGTCTCCTCGATCCCGTGGCCGTCGGCGTCGATCACCCGCGCCGCGATCGCGCGGTCCACCGTCGAGCGACGACGGCGGTGGGCCTGACGCAGGCACGTCGTCGCGAGCCGATCGAGCTCGCGGTGCGCGCCCTGCGCCGCCTCGTGCAGCAACGTCACCGCCTCGTCGCCGAAGATCTCGCGGCGCCCGCCGACGCGCGCGAGCCGCGCCTCCAGGTACGCCGCGCTGTCCTGCACGGTGAGCGGGTCGATGCGCAGTCGGTGATGCACCCGCGACCACAGCGAGCGAAGTCGTCGCGTCGCGAGTCGGTCCTCCAGCTCCGGCAGTCCGATGAGGACCAGCGACAGCAGCGGGCGCCGGTCCCACTCGTAGTTGAGCAGGATGTGCAGGTGCTCCAGCGTGTCGGGGTGGAGCATGTGCGCCTCGTCCAGCAGCAACACCGGGTGCACCCGATCGCGACCAAGCTCCTCGATGTGTGTGCTCACCGCGTAGAAGACCGCCGCGGCCGTCGCCGACGGGGTCAGCCCCAGCGCCACGCAGAGCTGGCGGTAGAAGTCCCTCCGCCCGAGCGTGGCGTTGTGGCAGTAGGTGAGCCGGTAGCCCTGCGCCCCGATGCGATGGCGCAGCGCGCGCAGCACGCACGTCTTGCCCACGCCGGGCTCGCCCACGAGCACCACCGACTCGCGCTCGGCGAGACCCTCCTCGAGCGCCTCGACCACGCGCACCTTCGAGGGCGGCAGCCACAGCGCGTCGTCCTCGACATCCTTGTTGAAGGGCGCTTCGGTCAGGCCGAAGTGCCCCACCCACGCGGGCTTCATCGCGTCACCTCCAGCGCCATCGCGGCCTCGTCCTCGCTGTTGTCGTCGAGCTCCTCGTGCTCACGCTCACGCTCACGCTCGGCGCGCTCCATCAGCGCCCCCGCGGGGTCGAAGGGCACCGGACCTCGGAGCGTGGGCTCCACCTGCGTGCGCCGGGGCGGACGCTTGCGGTGCGCGTTGGCCCGCGGGTCCACCGGATGCAGCGGGTAGCGCCGCCCCTCGTGCTCGACCCACGGCGCCTCGGCGGGGTCGATCAGACATCGCGCGACCATCACCAGACGCCCCGCGAGGAAGCCCTGATCGAGCTCCCAGTCGCTCCCGGCGACGCTCACCGTGGTGTCGCGCCGCACGCGCCGCCGCACCCGCGCGGTGAGCGCCTCGCGCAGCTTGGCCTCGTCGAGGGTGTCGTTGGGGCGTGCGCCCTCGCGCCAGACCACGCCCGGCGCGCGCCCGAGCAGCCCCGCGTGCGGGGCCGCGTGGTAGTGCTGCGAGAGGAAGGCCCCGAGCCGCGCGCTCACGTCGGCGAGCGTGGTGACCGCGCCGAGGTGGTCGAGGTAGCCCTCGCGTAGCGTCCGCCAGAATCGCTCCATCTTGCCGCGGGCCTGCGGGTCGTAGGGCTTCGCGTGAAGGAGCGTGATGCCGAGGCGCGCGCAGGCCAGGCGCAACAGCTCGCCGCGGTAGGTCGATCCGTTGTCCAGGTAGATCGCGTCGGGAGGGCCGTGGCGGCGCATCGCGCGTACCAAGAGGCCCAGCATGTCGACCTCGCGCTCGGAGCCGTGCGCCTCAAGGGCAACGACGTAGCGAGAGGCGTCGTCGAGCATGCCGTGCACGCGCAGCGGCACGCGGCGGCCCTCGAGGGTGAGCGTGGGCCCGTGGCAGACGTCGCCGTGCCACAGCGCGCCGGGGCGCTCGGCCTCCCAGCGCAGCCGCGTGCGCACGCCGGCCCCGTCGCGCAAGGGCACGCGATCGAGCCCCTGCTGCTTGTACAGACGCCGCACGGTCTCCTCGGACACGGTGTCGGCCTCGAAGCGACCGTCGGCCACGAGGGTGCGCAGGATGAGCGCGGCGCTGGCGTCGGGGTGCTCGCGGCGGATGTCGAGGAGCAGGTCGCGCTGCGCCGTCGTGAGACCTCGCGCGCGGCCGGTGTCGCTGCGCGGCGTCGGGCGTAGCGCCTCCAGGCCCCCCTCGCGGTAGGCGTAGAGCCAACGCTCCAGGGTCGAGCGACCGTAGGTGCGCGTGCGCTCCAGGCCGGGCGGGCGAAAGGCCCGCGCGCTGAGCGCCGTGAGCTCGGCGCGCAGCTCGCCCCGGGCGAGGGCGCTGCGCGCGAGCGGGCCGATGATCTGCGCGCGGAAGAGCGCGACCTCCTCGGCGTGATCGCGGGGAGTGAGCGTGTCCATCGATGTCCTCCTGCGCCGCGGAGACGGTGCGGCGCAGTCGCGAGCCGTAGCGTGAGGGCCGCAGAGACGATCCCCGACCAACGTGGTGGGACCGCGCGGACCGCGCGCCGTGCGGGTGATGCCCTCACCCGAGCAGAGAGGCCCCGACGCACGCCTGATGGACGAGCGTGCCGCCGGTGCCCGAGGGCGCGTGTCCGGCGAGGCTCATCGCGAGGCGCTGTGCGTGCGCGCGGCGAGAGGCCCCCGCGGGACCCGCGCGAGCGTCCCGCCACAGCGCCCGCGCCACGGCGGCGGCGATCCAGGTCTGGAGCGCGGGCCACCCTCTCGCCGAGGTCCCTCGCGTAGACCACGTCGAGACCGCGCGGCGCACCTGCGCGAAGGACAAGCCGAGCAGACCGAAGAGCGCGATGGCGAGGGCGATGGCGGTGGCCCCGTAGTGCTTGCGCGGCAGGACATCGGCGGGCACGACGGTGACGACGACCTTGCAGCGGACGCAGCGGTATCGGCGCACGAGGACGACGCGCTCCTCGGGCGCGGCGCCTTCGTCCGCGGGGCCGCGCACCTGCCGCTCGCGACGGCCGTGCCCGTGGAGGGTGAGCGACGCGCCGAGGGGGCGTGAGGCTGCGCCGCAGCCGGGGCAGCGCGCCGGTCTCAGCTCGTCGACGGAGGGCGGCGAGGCGACCCAGGTGTTGACGCCGAGGGCGCCTCGTAGGACACGACAGGTGCCTCGCGTCGGATGAACAAGCACGTCACCGCGGGGCCTGACGAGGGGATGTTGGCGCATCCGCCTCGTCGCCTATGGGACCGGCACCGCGCCGAGACCCCGTCCTCGTCGGGCGAGGGCTACACCATCAGCGACGCGCCGGGCAGCCTCAGCCCGATGAGGGGCGTAGAGGGGAGCACCGCAGCGATTCCATCACAGAGCTGGTCGGAGAACGGGCGCCTCGGCCTCAGCCAATGCGACTGAGAACA
>JAEYZO010000903.1 GCA_023428035.1 Pseudomonadota bacterium
CGCCACCCCCGCGACGGTCACCGCGAGGGAGGCGCGGCGCGCGCGGCGGGTGGTGCGCTCGTAGGCGCAGCGCGCGCAGCCGGGCCGCTCGTTCACCCGAAAGCGGAAGCACTCGTCGCACATCGCGAAGCCGCACTCGGCGCAGCGGGCGACGTGGCCCCGGTCGGGGTGGTTCCTGCACGGGGCGGGGTCGGTCATCGGGGCGCGCCCACGCTACGCCCTCTCCAGCGCCAGAGCACTACGCGCATCGGCCCTCCGTGGAGGAGGGCGGTGTCGACGAGCCCCCGCGAGCCCTCGTGGCGCAGGGCGTCGGCGCCGCTCAAGACGCCGTCGCCGTCGCGGTCGGAGACGAGGGCGCCGATGTGGTCCCACGCGCGGGGGAGCGAGCGGTCGGCGTCGTCGGCGTAGTCGATGGTGACGAGGTCGCCGGGCTGCACGTCGCGGCCCCAGCGGAGCTCGACCGGGCCGTTCGCGTCGGTGACGCGCCCGTCGCCCTCGACGCGGAGCACGCCCGTGCGCGCCGCGGCGTAGGTACTGATCCCCGCCACGGAGGTGTAGCGGACGTCGCGCCGCCCCGAGGCGCGCAGGGCCCCGACGAGCACGTCGGCGCAGTCGGCGCCGGTGTAGCGGTCGGTCTGGTGCGTCGCGTCGGTGCTCCCGTTGGAGCCGAAGACGCTGGTGACGTTGAAGTAGGTCGAGAGCCAGCCGAGGTAGTCGTCGCCGGTGCGGTAGCTCACGCGCAGCACCGAGGGAGACAGCCCGAAGCGGTCGACGGCGCCCGCGTCGGGGGTGCGCAGCGAGCGCCCGTCGGGGAGGGTGACCACCGCGGAGAACCACGCGGAGCCGGCGCCCTCGTGGGGGTCTCCGGCGCGGGTGAGGGTGAGCGTGGGGGTCGCGTCGGGGAGCGGGACGCTGTCGTACTCGAGGCGGTCGTAGCCGATCCAGCGGCCGTGGCGCGGGCCGAAGAGCACCGCGTTGGAGAAGCTCGTGAGCCCGGGGTTGGGCGAAGGGAACTCCGTGTGTTCCGTGCGCGGCACCACCCGCGACCAGCGCACCGAGGCGCCGTCGGGGAGCGGGGAGAGGTTCCCGCGGCGGTCGGCGGACATCACGGTGAGGGTGACGGGCTCGCCGACGCGGGCCTGCACAGGCCGGGTCGACCACTGGGGGCGCGACGCAGTGCGCGCCACGACGCGCGCGCTGAGCGGTTGCGCAGAGAGGGCCGCGGGCGCGAGGCACGCCGCGAGCGCGAAGAGGTTCACCCGGGCCATCGACGGAGCGTGGTCGACGCGGGGGGCCGTGGCAACGGGCGAGGGATTCTCGACACCAGTTCTTGACACCATCACTGTCGCG
Source organism: Pseudomonadota bacterium (assembly GCA_023428035.1). Taxonomy (GTDB): domain Bacteria; phylum Myxococcota_A; class Polyangia; order Polyangiales; genus JAEYZO01. The sequence goes on from JAEYZO010000903.1 coordinate 1,351, forward strand.
ATCTATCCATCGGGCGGTGAGCACCTTGAGCGAGCGGCGGTATCGGCTCGACGAGCTGGCGACCGAGTCGGGCGTCTCGGCGCGCACGGTTCGGTACTACGTGCAGCGGGGGCTGTTGCCCGCGCCGGAGTTCCGCGGGCGAGACACCACCTACGGGCCCGAGCACCTCGCGCGGCTGCGGGCGATCAAGCGGCTTCAAGAGGCCTGGCTCCCGCTGGACCAGATCCAGACCGAGCTGGAGGGTCGCACCGAGGCCGAGATCGACGCGCTGGCGATCGGTCGGGCCGAGCCCGCGCCGCCCGCCGAGGTGGAGCTGCCCCCGGCGTCAGAGCCGGTGTCGCGCTGGCGTCGGTGGGTGATCGCTCCGGGGCTGGAGATCCACCTCGCCGACGACGCTGACGAGGCCACGAGGGCGCTCGCGCACGAGCTTCATGAACGCGCCACCCGTGGTGGCAAGAAAGGACGGTCCCGATGACTGAGGCAGGAATGAAGACCCGCGACGGAGGGGCGGTGCCCCTGGTCGGCGTCGAGGTCGCGGGCGAGCTCCTCGGGGCGCACGCGCGGGTGAAGGTGACGCAGCGCTACCGCAACGACGAGAAGCGGGCCGTCGAGGCGATCTACACCTTTCCGTTACCGGCTGACGCTGCGCTGTCGGGCTTCGCGATGACCTGCGACGGACGTCGCGTCGAGGGCGTGGTGAAGGAGCGCGAGGCGGCCTTCGTGGAGTACGACGACGCGGTCGCGGCGGGGCACGGCGCGGCGCTCATCGAGCAGGAGCGCGACAACGTCTTCACCGCGTCGGTGGGCAACGTACTGCCGGGCGAAGACGTGCTGGTCGAGGTCGAGTACCTCCAGCGGGTGCGCGGCGACGAGGGCGTGGCGCGGTGGACGATCCCGACGCTGGTGGCGCCGCGGTACATCTCGGGGGCGCCGACGGGAGATCGCACGGGGCACGGCGCGGCGGAGCCGACGCGCGAGGTGCCCGACGCCGACAGGATCAGCCCGAGGGTGGGCGACGCGCGCTACGGCCTCACGGTGGACCTCGTGGTGGACGTGGGGAGCGCGGTGTCGGTGGACTCTCCCTCGCACGCGGTGGAGGTGACCGACGAGAACGGCCGCGCGCGTGTGCGCTTCGCGGCGCCGAGCGTGAGGCTCGACCGCGACGTGGTGCTGCGGGTGCGGAGCGCGGGAGAGGGCCCCCTGGCGTCGATCGCGACGCACCGTGACAGCGAGGGGGAGGGCTTCTTCTGCCTCGACGTGATGCCTGACCTGATGACCGAGGGGAGGCGCGCGAAGCCGCAGGAGGTGGTCTTCGTGATCGACACCTCGGGCTCGATGAGCGGCGAGCCCCTGGAGCGCGCGGTGACGGCGCTGCGGCTGTGCCTGCGGCAGCTCCGCGAGGGAGACCGCTTCAACGCGGTGGCCTTCTCCAGCGGGCAGCGGTGGTTCCAGAAGGGGATGGTCCCCTTCACGCAGCGGACCCTGGAGAGCGCCGACCAGTGGGCGTCGAGGCTGGAGGCCGACGGGGGCACGGAGATCCTCGCGCCGCTGGTGAAGGCCGTGGAGCAGTCGCCCGATGGGGTGGTGGTGCTGCTGACGGACGGGCAGGTGGGCAACGAAGACGCGGTGTTGAAGGCGGTGCTGAAGGCGCGGCGCACGGCGCGGGTGTGCGCGCTGGGCATCGGGACGAACGTGAGCGACGCGCTCTTGCGCGGGCTCGCGAGGAACACCCGGGGGCGGGTGGAGTTCATCCATCCGACGGAGCGGGTCGACGACGCGGTGGTGGGTGTCTTCGCCCACGCGATGGCGCCGCGGGTGACCGAGGTGACGGTGCGCTTCGAGGGGGTGGGCGTGTCGGAGCTCGCGCCCGCGACGCCCGCGGACCTGGTGGACGGCGAGGGCTGGTCGCTCTCGGGTCGCTACGCGAGCGCGGGTGTGGGGCGCGCGGTGATCCGCGGGGTGATGGACGGGGAGCCCTGGGCGATGGTGGTGCCGGTGAGCTTCGCGGAGCGGTCGGCGCGGCCGGCGGTGGCGAAGCTGTGGGCTCGGGCGCGCATCGCGGAGATGACGGACGAGGGCGTGGTGGACCCGCGCCGCGCCGAGGGCGTGAAGCGGAGGGTGGTGGCGCTGTCGACGGAGCACGGGGTGGTGTCGCGGTACACGGCGTTCGTGCTGGTGGAGACGCGAGAGGGGGACCGACGGATGAACGCGATGCCCGAGACGCGCGTGGTGCCGGTGTACCCCGCCGCGGGGCAGCCGAGGGTGGGAGCGGGGGCGGTCCCGTTGCTGCGGGGGGCGTTCACGGG
>JAEYZO010000934.1 GCA_023428035.1 Pseudomonadota bacterium
GCTCACCACACCGCGCGCGCGATGATCGCGACGCCCAGCCCCAGCACCGCGAGCGACGAGAGCACCGGCAGCCCCTTCGCGAGCTTTCCGTCGAGCGGGAGCGCGTCGAAGCGCCTCCGCGCGAGCACGAACATCGACCCCACCGCGGTGAGCACCGTCGCGAGGCCCAGCGAGAAGGCCACCAGCAGCACCATCCCGAAGCCCACGCGGTGCAGCGACATCGCCGCGAGCAACAGCACCAGCGCGCCGGGGCAGGGGACGAGCCCTCCGCTCACGCCGAGCGCCACCAGCGAGCGCAGCGACAGCGCCTCGGGAGGCAGGTGCGTGTGCATCACGCCGTCTCCGTGGTCGTGCGCGAGGGCGCCCGCTTCGTGGTGATGGTGGTGCGCCCTCGGGTCGGGCAGGCCCCTCCATCGACGCCAGCGGCCGGGGAGCTGCGAGAGGGCGAGGGCGGCGACGAGCGCGCCGGAGAGGAGTTCCAGCGTGCGCAGGAGCTTCTCGGTGCCGAGGGTGCGCTCCACCCCGAGCGCGAAGAGGCCCAGGAGGAACACCGACGCGGTGTGCGTGAGCGTCACCGTGAGACCGAGGAGGAGCGCGTGGCGGAGGTCTCCGCGGGAGCCCACGAGGTAGGCCGCGACGAGGGTCTTGCCGTGACCGGGAGAGAGCGCGTGCCCGGCGCCGAGCGCGAAGGCGAGGGCGAGGGCTGAGAGGATGAAGCCCACGCTCCGTGAGGGGTCTCGCAGCGCCGCCGCGAGGCGCGCCCCCTCGCTCGCGCCGGGACGTCGGTCGATCGCGGGCGCGGGTCGCACCGAGGGGCCGCTCCCCGACGCGAGGGTGAAGGTGAAGACGGCGTGGTCCTGGCGGAGCGTGGGGGGAGCTGGCCCCTCGCGCGTGGGGTAGTCGAGCGCGCGACCGGCGCGCGGTCCGGTGGGGAGCGAGGTCGAAGTGACCCTCGCGGTGTCTGAGGCGAGGCCCTCGATCTCGCGCCACCCGCCGCGCTCACCGCGGAAGATGTCGCCCACCTCGACGGTGACCGAGGGTGAGCTCGGCGGCGGTAGGGGGCCGCGGAGCTCGAGGATGATCCGCAGGGTGCTCAGCCCGTTCTGCCCGGGGGGGGCTTCGATCCGGCGCAGGCGCGGGGTGAGCGCGACGCGCTGGCCCGCGACGGTGAGGGTGATGGCCGCGGTGATCCTCGGGACGAGCCCGTCGAGGTAGCGGTCTCGCTCCGCGGGGGTGACCCGCTCGTCGTGGTCGGCGTCGAGGCTCTCGATCTCGGCGTAGGCCGGGAGCTCCGCGAGGTCGAGGAGGTAGTCGACCTCGACCTCGGTCGGGTGGAGCTTCACCCCGAGGTAGCGGTTCACGGAGCTCATCCCGAGCGGGTGCGCGGTCGCCGCGGGGGTGAAGAGGCCCAGGGCGAGGGCGAGGAGCGCGAGCGGGAGGGCGCGCGGCATCCGTGCTGTCTCCCACGTCCTGGCGGCTCTGGGGAGGCCTCGATTGGACGCCCTCGGGACTTTCGGGCGATGATCGGGTGTTCGGAGAGCGATGATGGCGAAGGCGGCGGGCGAGGCTTCGCCCGAGTCGGTGAGTCCAGAGCGGGACGAAGTGCGGGATCGCATGACGCGTCCGTTGCTCTCCGCGGTGCAGGCCGCCGCTGACCGCGTGCAGCGGGAATTCCGCGCGCTGGGCGGCGACCGGGTGCGCGCGCTGGAGCCCCTCGCGGCGGAGCTCAAGGCCCTGCACGCGGCGCTCTTCCAGGTGCACGCGCTCTACGGCGGCGTGCTCGACCCGGGTCCGGGCGTGCCCGTCGACGCCGTCTCGCTGCTCTACACCGTGGCCGACGAGGTCTACGACGCGGGGGTGCGCGTGCGCGTCGAGTGCCGCTCCCCGGGGGGGGTCTTTCACGCCGACCCGCCCGCCGCGCGGAGGATCTTGAAGTTCCTCATCGACCGCGCGAGCGCCGTGCTCACCGATCGATGGGTGCCCGTCACCGTGCGCGTCAGCTCCGACGCGGTGACCTTCGAGCTCCCCTGGGAGGAGGAGGAGGGCAACCTCCTCACGCTCCTCGAAGAGCGCGCGTGGCTCGAGTCCGAGGTCACCGCGCAGCGCGGGGTGTTCACCACCGACGGCGCCCGCGCCCGGCTGGAGTTCTCCCGCGTCCCGCTGGAGAAGGACGTCGAGACCCCCGAGTCGCTGGTGCGCGAGGTGCTCGACCTGCGCCGCGAGAGGGACACCTTCATCCACCAGGTCGAGCGCACCTCCAGCGAGCTCCAGGTGGTGCAGAGCGAGAGCGAAGACCTCCGCCGACGCTTCAACCGCCTGGAGCGCACCCTCACCGCCGCCGCGGGCGACCTCGGCCGCGCCTTCGACTCCATCGAGGCCCTCTCGGGCCTGCTCCCCACCGAAGAACCCCTGCGCAACGAGATCGAGAACGCCGCGCGGCTCGGCGGCGCCCGCGTCGAGGAGCTCGCCTCGGAGGTCGAGACCCTCACCGCCTCGCAGGCCCCGGTGTGGGCCCGCGACGGCTCGGTGCCCGAAGAGACCCCCCCCGACCACGAGGCGTGGGGTCAGCTCCGCGCGCTCCAGGTCGAAAAACCCCCGCGCTTTCCTGAGCTCGACGAGGACGAGTGAACCCCGAGGCCGCCACCGCGGCGGTGAAGGCCCGCGCGAAGGGCCTCGGATTTCACCTCTCCGGCGTCGCCCCCGCGGGCCCCATCGACGACGACTGGAACCGCTACCGCGACTTCGTCGCCGCCGGGATGCACGGCACGATGGGCTGGCTCGCGTCGAACGTCGACGCGCGGCGCGACGTCGACGGCCCCGCGGTGCTCGAGGGCGCACGCTCGGTGGTGGTCTGCGCCCTCGCGTACCACCGCGGAGACGAGCCCTCTCCCATCGAGGGCGCCGCGGTGGCGCGCTACGCCCGCGGCCGCGACTACCACAACTTCGTGCGCCGCCGGCTGCGACGTCTCGCGGCGTGGATGCGCGAGTCGCTCGGCGCGCGGGCCCGGCCCATGGTCGACACCGCGCCGGTGCTGGAGCGCGCGTGGGCGCGCCGCGCGGGGGTGGGCTTCGTGGGCAAGAACGGCTGCGTGATCGCGCCGGGCCTGGGCTCGTGGCTGATCCTGGGCGAGGTGGTGACCGACCTCGAGCTCGTGCCCGACGAGCCCATGGAGGAGCGCTGCGGGGCCTGCACCCGCTGCCTCGATGCGTGCCCCACGGCGGCCTTCACCGCTCCGTGGGTGCTCGACGCGCGCCGCTGCGTCTCATATCTGACCATCGAGCGCGAGGGCGAGGTCGACGAGGAGCTCCGCGCGAAGATCGGTGATCGGCTCTTCGGCTGCGACGACTGCCAGTCGGTGTGCCCTTACAACCGCACGGCGCCACCGTCGCGGGAGAGCACCCGAGACTTCGCGCCGGACCCGCGCTGGCAGGGCGTGACCGTGAGCGAGGTGCTGGGCCTCGACGACGCGCGCTTCGCCGCGCTCACCGAAGGGACGCCCCTCGCGAGGCCGGGCCGCGCGGGCCTCGCGCGCAACGCCGCCACCGTGCTCGGCAACGTTGGACGAAGGCTGCACCTGCCCGTGCTGACGCGCGCCGCCGACGAGGA
>JAEYZO010000051.1 GCA_023428035.1 Pseudomonadota bacterium
GGCCCGGTCGCGGCAGAAGTCCACGACGGCGCCGGTCGCGCCGGGGGGGAGCTCCCACCGAAGGAGCGGCCTGCGCGTGGTGAGTTGCGACCCCGAGATGGGGCCGATGAGCCGCGCCCGCGCGCCGGGGTCGCACACGCCGAGGTCGGTCACCGTCGGCACGTCTGGGACGTCGGGGACGTCGGGGACGTCACGCACGTCGGGCACGTCGATCACGTCCGAGGCGTCGCGCGCGTCGGGGACGTCGGGCACGTCGCGCGCGTCGGGGGCATCGGGCACGTCGCGCGCGTCGGGGGTGGGAACGTCCGCGACGTCGGAGGGCGCGGGCGCGTCCATGGGTGGGATCACATCGACGGGGCGGGCGTCCACGACGGCGGGGGCGTCCGCCGCGGGGCCCGCGTCGCGCTGGACATCGACGGGCCCCAGGTCGGTCACGTCGGTCCCCGGAGGGACATCGATCACGGGGCCGTCGTCCGGGCGTGTGACGTCTCCCACGTCCGAGCTCGTCGCGTCGTCCGCGCTCGTGTCCGTGATGTCAGCGCTCGCGTCGGAGAGGCCGCGCTCCAGAGGCGTGCAGCTCACACCGACGATCACCGCCGCGACGCGCAGCGCAGTCCGCATTCGTGACTCCCTGTCGGCGAGCGGTACCGGGCGGGGCGAGGGAGGTCAACGCGCTCGGTGCGTCCGAAGATCGTCCAGGGCCTGCGCTCGATCTGGACACCGCGCGGGCGCGACGCTCACCGAGAGGTCTCCTCCCGGGGCGCGAGCGTGGCCCGCGACCGTTCCGCCACGTGGTCGGTGATCGCGGTGATGTGCGCCGCGCGGGCGGCGACGCTCGCGCTGGAGCAGCGGCTCGCGCGGTCGCGGACCTCTGCCCCTCGGCGGAGTCACCGTCCCGCTCGCGCGGAGTCACCGACGCGACCTCGGGACGCGAAGCCGTGGCGTCGTCGCTGGGGCGCGGCCACGACGTCGGCGGCTTCGGCCCCGTCCACCGGGCTAGAGCGGCGTCGCCTCGACGCGGTGGACCGCGACGCGCGCGCTCACCTGGAAGAGCACGTTCACCCCCGGCACGCCGGGTTGGTAGTCGAAGGCCGCGGCGGGGGTGAGGGTCCAGGTGCTGCGCATCCACCGCGGCGCGCCGTCGGGCCCGCGCGTCGCGGGGAGTGTCGCGCGGGCGCGGTAGGCCGAGCCGTCCCACTGAGAGACCACGGCGTCGGCGTCGCCGAGCCAGGTGATCGACACGGCGACCGCCCGAGACGGGGCCGCGGGGAGGTCGACGACGAGGTTCGCGTTGGTGGCGGTGGCGCGACGCGCGGTGAGCGAGAGGCCCCCCGCGGAGCTCATCGAGGGCGGGCCCCAATCGATAGTGTAGAAGCGCACGCCCCCGTCGGCGCGAGCGGGCGGTCGATCGTCCCCAGGTCCGGCCACGACGGACCAGCGGGTGTCTGGGGCGTACGCGGCGGGGCGGTGCGAGAGCAGGGTCGCGAGGGCGTCGGCGCCGACCGCGTCGACGGAGGCGCCGCGCAAGGGGGCGCCGTCGGCCGCGAGGCGGGCGCTCACGAAGACGCTGCGGGCGTAGTCGAAGAGCGAAGGGTCTCCGCCGGGGGCGTCAGCGTGGGCGGCCATGCCCAGCACGGCGGCGCGGGTCCAGGTCCACTCGTCGGCGCCGCCGGAGGAGCCGTCGACGCGGCCGTGGAGGCGCGCGGGGTTGCCGCTCCAGACCTGGCCGAGGAAGGTGCGTGACACCCCGGCCATGTGCGCGTCGGTGAGCCACCCGCGGTCCCGGGCGAAGCGCAGGAACTGGGTGGTGAGCAGGGCGTGGGAGATGTCCTCGGGCACGCGGCGCTCCGCGGGGTAGCCGTCGTCGACGTAGCTCCACACGTAGCCCCGGCGCCCCGATCGGAGCCGCACTCGGAGCGCCTCGCTCCCGGCGCGGGCGCGGGCGCGCAGGGCGTCGTCGCCGATGAGCTCGCCGAGCATCCACGTCGCGGTCGCGATGAGCGCGTTGGTGTTGTGGACGTTCTTCGCGTCGGCGCGCTCGAACGAGTACCAGTAGTACTCCGCCGCGGGGCTCGCGCCCGCGATGACCGTCGAGCGCGAGGCCCAGGGGCGCACGAGCTGCTCCAGGAAGGCCGTGAGGCGGGTGACCTCCGCCGCGCGGTCGGCGTGCCTCGTCCCCGCGTCGCGGAGGTAGAGCAGGACCTCACCCACGCCCGTCGCGACCATCCCGGTCTGCCACGCGTAGTTCGTGTAGGCGGGGTTCACCGACCCGTCGCTGAAGGCGTCCCAGGCGTAGTCGAGGCCGTAGCCCAGGGCCCCGCCGCGCACGCGCCGCGCGCCGCGCGCCAGCTCGTCGCACTCGCCGAGGGCGAGCGTGAGCAGCGCGTCGCGGGAGGCCTCTCCGCCGGGCAAGGCCCTGCCCCTCGCGGCCTGCAGGGTGCGCGCGAAGGCCTGGAGCACGTAGCCCTGGGCGGCCGCGTGGGTGAAGGTCCTCGCGCTGTCGAAGCGCTCCGCGAGGGCGGGCAGCGAGCGGAGGAGGATGTCGACGGCGCTCGGGTACGGCCCGAGGCTGAAGTCTTCGAGGGGAGGGAGCGCGGGAGGAGACGTGTCGTCGGGGGGCGCGTCCGCGACGTCGGCGATGTCGGGGGTCGCCGCGACGTCGGTGACGTCGTCGCTGGCTCTCACGTCGAGCCAGGCCGCGTCGAGTCTGGGCACATCGCTCGGCAGGGATGTGTCGAGGGAGTCAACGGCGCGGTCCGCGTCGCGGGAGGCGCCGCCGTCCGCGACGCCCGCGTCGAGCGGGGCGGGGTCGCTCACCGGGTCAGCACCTCCACCGCCGCACGCCGTCAGGACGACGGCGAGGGTGCATGGCGGGAGCGCGCGGCGTAGGCCGACCATGGGTGCGATCGAAGCACCCCTTTCAAGGCGCGCGCAACGCCGCGCCCCCGCGGCGCGCAGGGTGCACTCAGCGGGGCGCGTCGGCAGAAGCTCCGCGGTGAACGGCCTGCCCTTCGCGCCGGGAGGGCGGTGACTCGGCCTCAGAACGGGATGTCGTCGTCGAAGCTGCCCCCGCCGCCGTGGCTCGCGTGGCCGCTGGAGCCGCCGTTGTACCC
>JAEYZO010000293.1 GCA_023428035.1 Pseudomonadota bacterium
CGTCTCTCCGGCGCGGAGGACGGAGACGACGATGACCGTCGCATGGCCCGTGTCGGCATGACCCAGCTGAGACCATGGTTGGTGGAGTGCACGCGGACTGCCGCGACGCCCACACCCGCCCACCTCAGCCGCGATTCCTCCGCCTTTACCTCTCCGTCGCGCCGCAGTTTCCGCTTGCGACCTCCCGAAGGCCCTTTCTACCGTCGGCGGTATGGCGAAGACGAAGTCCACTTCGAAGAAGCCCAGCACGGCCGCGACCCCGTCCCCCGACGCCACCGCGGACGACCTCCCCGGCGAGCTGCAGCAGCTCGCCCGCTTGCGCGCGCAGTTCCCGGCGCTGCCCGCCGAGATCGCCGCCTCGCTCCTCGCGCACCACGACGACGCCTCCTGCCGCGAGCGTGGCACGGCCACTCGCGCGCACGAGACCTTCCGCGGCGCGATGCGCTGGGCCCGCACCTACGGCGCGCACGCGAGCGACCCCGCGGTGTCGGCGCTGCGCGTGCGGTGGTTCCTCGACTGCCTCACGGCGCTGGGAGGTCTCCTCTCGGGACGCGCCGTGAACGCCAACCCCGCCGACGCGAGCGCCCTCGACGACGCGCAGCGCGAGGCCGACCGAGCCCTTCAGCGCGTGGAGCGACGCGCCCGAGACGCCGTCGGGACGAGCAAGCGGTGGCGCGACGCCCTCGACGGCGCGCTCTCCCCCCACGAGGCGATCGACGCGCGCGTCGCCCGTCTCCGCGGGCTCGCCGAGCTCCTCGATCAATGGATCGCCGCGCCCGCCGACGCCCCTCCCCTCGTCGCCTACGACCTCGGGACGGAGACCGTGAAGTCGCTGCGCGACGCGGCGCGCAAGCTCGAAGACGCGACGGCGAGGATCTCCGCGCCGAGGCAGTTCGACCGCGACACCCCCGCGATCAACGAGGCTGAGGGGAGGCTCTACCTCATCATGCGCCCGCTCTGGGACGACCTCCGTGAGGCGAGAGAAGACGGCGTCTCGGCCCTTCAGCTCGCGGTCACGCCCACGCTCATGCGCGGCATGGACCTGCGCCTGCGCAAGAAGGTGAAGGCCGCGCCCGCCAAGGCCTGAGCGCGCCCCGACCGGGCGAGCGGGCGTCCCCACGGGGCTTCGGAGCGTCCCGACGAGGCTCGGTCTGTGTCCGCTGAGGGGTCGAGGGCGCCCCGACGAGGCTTCGGAGCGTCCCGTCGAGGGTCGCGAGCTTTCCGTTGAGGGGTCGAGGGCGCCCCGACGAAGCGCGCGAGCTCCACGGCGGGCGCCCCGACTCGCGCGGGGTGGAGAGGTCGGTGGCGCGCTCGCCGTCGAGTGGTAGACGGCGCGCCCGATGAGCTCCGAGCGCACGGCGTGGCACCCACCGTTCACGACGCTCCTCCGGGAGCGGGGGCCGCGGTGGGCGAAGGTGACCGGCGAGCCTCAGCTCACGCAGGAGCCCATGCGCGTCGACGACCTCATCGAGCTGCGCGTCGACGTCCCGCGCGACCCTGGCGACCACGGGAACGTGCTCCGTGGTCTCTGGCCTCAGGTTCGCGTGGTGGCGCTCGTGGAGTTCAAGAGCGTGTCGCGGCCGTTCCGCCGCGGAGACCTCGCGCGACTGCTCTCCTACGGGCTCGTGTGGTTCTACGCGCACCAGTCGCACGACGCGCTTACGGTGCCTGCCCCCTCTGGGGAGCCCACGCGTCGTCGCGGCGCGATGGCCGACCTCACCCTCGCGTTGGTGACCGCGACGGTGACGCCGACGCTCGTGAACGAGGTCGCGGAGCTCGGGCTCTCGCTGACCCGCGCCGACGACGGCTATCACCGCGCGAACGGCGGCTTCTGCACCCTGCTCATCATCGAGCTCTCGCGCGCGGCGGAGCGGGAGCACGACGAGCTGATGGCGTGGTTCGCGGGGCGAGCCGCGGCCCTGTCGGTAGAAGCGACCCGTTGGATCGGTCAGAATACGAGCGAGGTGATCGCGATGGACAAGGCCTCCCCCGACCTCTCCGGCTACGACGACTGGATCGACAGGCTGCTCGCATCGGTGCCGCTGGAGCGACGGATCGGCGCGCTCGACTCAGACGAGAGCCAGGCCGCCCTCGACCGCCTGCTCGCGTCGATCCCCGTCGAGAAGCGGCTCGCGGGCCTCGACCCGGAGGAGGTCGCCCGCTCGCTGCCCATGGAGAAGCGGCTCGCGGGCCTCGACCCCGAGGAGGTCGCGCGCTCGCTGCCTATGGAGAAGCGGCTCGCGGGCCTCGACCCCGAGGAGGTCATCCGAGCGCTACCGGTGGAGCACCGCGTGCTCGCGCTCCCCGACGACGCGCTCGCGGCGCTCTCGGAGCAGTACGTCGCGACGCTCCCCGACGACGTGCAGGCCGCCGTTCGCGCGCGCCTCCGTCGCTGATCGGCGCCGCTCAGTCCTCGCGGCGGAGCAGCACGAAGTAGTGGTCGAGCGGGCGCTCGCCCTTGAAGGCCGCGCCGATCGACACGCCGTCGCTCACCTTGCGGAGGAAGTCCCTCGTGCCCTTGAACACGAACTTCTGCAGGCCCTCGCTGTTCGGCACCACCTTCGGCCACTCGGGCGCCACCGCCCCGTCAGGCACCTGGAAGTAGTCCACCACCACGTCGCCGCGCGCCGACCAGACCGGGTTCGACTCCACCTCGTAGGCGACGAAGTAGCCCGGCCCGATGATCCCCCGCGACGCGCCCTCGTTGAAGCCGTAGAGCCTGCGGTCATCCCCCTCGGGCCTGCACATCGGCTTCTCGAAGGTGCGGAACGCCGGCGGCAGCGGGAGCGTGTTCTTCCCCATGTGCCGCACCGCGGTCTTCGCGGCGACCGACTCGGGCACCAGGTCGCCCAGCGTGAGCGCGTCGCTCAGCGCAGCGAGGCCGTACATCCTCCGCTGCTCGCGCCGACCGAGCCCCCGCAGCGCTGACAAGCGCGCGTCCCAAGGCCGGTCGCGCAGCCACGCGTCGACGTCACTGATCCGCGTCGCGCCCTTGTCCAGAAGTTCCACAAGCTCCATGGCGCGCGGACGCTATCACAACGCCCGCACCAGCCCCCTCACCTCCCCCTGCGGAACGAGCGCCAGCGCCTGACCCACCCTCGCCGTCGCGCGGATCGTCTCCTCCAGCGGGTCCGTCGTGAACTCCACGCGCCCCCACGCGCGCTCCAGCACCGCGCCCGGGAGCGCCCTCCCCGAGATCGCCCGCAGCGCGGCGTTCACTTCGGCCTTCGCCCGCGGTTCTGCGCGCAGTCGCTCCACCTCGTCGCGGTGCGCGGCCACCACGCGCGCGACGTTCTCCCTCGCGGCCGTGACGTAGTCGCCCCGCGCCGCCAGCACCGTCGCCGCGAAGCGCCGCCCCAGCCAGAGCTCCCTCTCGTCGATCAACACCCGCGCGTCGGCCTCGGCCTCGAGCCTCGCAGCCCAGGGCTCCGGCACCCACGCCGCGTCGAGCGCCCCCCGCCGGAACTGCTGCAGGACGCTCGCGTTCGACATGGGCGACACCCGAACGTCGCCGCCGTACTCCACCGAAGACATCCCGTTGCGGCGCAGCCACCCGCGGAGCGCGAGGTCCTGCGAGTTGCCGAGCTGCGGCGTCGCGACCAGCCGCCCCCGCAGCTCCTCGGCGCAGCGCACCTTCACGCCGCGTGAGCGGTCTCCCCGCACCATCAAGAGCGAGCCCCCCGAGGCCGCGCCCGACACCACCGCGAGCCCCCGCCCGCGCGTGCGAACGAAGCCCGTCACCACCGGCACCGGCCCCGCGTACAGAACGTCGATCGCGCCCGCGAAGAGCGCGCCCATGGCGGCCGGGCCCGCGTTGAACACCCGCGTCTCGAAGCGCACGCCCTGGAGCGCCCTCGCGAAGCGACCGGAGTGAACCCCGAGGAGCGCCGGCGCGTGCGTGACGTTGCAGAAGAAGCCCAAGCGCAACGCCCGCGGGTCAGGAGGCGCCGAGCGGCACCCGAGCGCGCTCGCGACGCCCGCCCCCGCGAGCGCGAGGAGCGAGCGCCTATCCACGGTCGAGGCCCCACGCGCGACGCACGCGGCGCTCCAGGCGCCCGAAGATGAGCTGGTCCGACGCGAGGCCGAGGGCGACGATCACCACCATCACGCCCATCACCGTCGCCATGTCGTTGAGCTCTCGGCCGAACTCCAGCATCTGCCCGAGACCCCCCGAGACGAACAAGAGCTCCCCCGCGAGGAGCGAGCGCCACGCGAAGGTCCACCCGAGGCGCGCGCCCGAGACGATCCCCGGGAGCGCCGCGGGGAGCACCACGCGGCGCCAGAGCGCCCACCCCTCGGCGCCCATGGTGCGCGCCGCCCGGAGCATCACCGGGGGGATGGTCTTCACCGCCGACTCCGTCGCGAGCGTCACCGCGAGGAGCGAGCCCAGCACCACCACCGTCTGGATCGCCGCCTCGCCCAGCCCGAACCACAAGAGCGCCAGCGGGAGCCAACAGACCGAGGGGATGGCCTGGAGACCCAGCACCAGCGGGCCCACGGTGTCTTTGAGCCACTTCACCCGCGCGAGCGCGACGCCCAGGGCCACGCCTCCCACGAGCGAGAGCGAGTAGCCGAAGGCGAGGCGCGCGAAGCTCTTGCCCACGGCGCGGAGGAGGAGCCCCGAGCGCAGCGCCGCCCACAGGGCCCGCGCGACGTCGTCGGGCCCAGGCAGGAGGAGCCGGTCGGAGCCCCTAGATGCCGCCGCCCAGATGAGCGCCAGGGTCGCGAGGAAGATCAGCCCTCGCAGGCGTCCACGCATCATCGAGCTCCTCTCGGATGACCTTCTCGATTTCGATCCTGAGCTCGCGCTCGACCATGGCGGCGATGAGGGAGACGTCCCGGTCGTTGGCCCTCCTCGGCCGCGGCAGCTCCACCGGCAGCACGCGCTTCACCCTCCCCGGCCGCGTGCCCATCACCACCACCCTGTCTCCCAGCCGCGCCGCCTCGCGGACGTTGAGCGTGACGAAGAGCACCGTCTTGCCGCTCCCCATCCACAGCTCCTCCAGCTCCCGGTGCAGCTCGTCGCGGGTCATCGCGTCGAGCGCCGCGAAGGGCTCGTCCATCAAGAGAATGGCGGGCTCCACCACCAGCGCGCGGGCCATCGCCACGCGCTGCCGCATCCCCCCGCTCAGCTCGTGCGGGTGACGGTCGCGGTAGCGCCACAGCATCACCTTGCGGATGTACTTCTCCGCCCGCTCCGCCCGCTCCCCCGCGGGCACCCCCGCGACTTCGAGAGGGAACTCCACGTTCTGCCGCACCGTCAGCCAGGGGAAGAGCGCGCTCTCTTGAAACATCACCGTGCGGTCGGGCCCAGGCCCCACAACCCGCTCGCCGCGCACCCGAACCTCGCCCTGCGTGGGCGACTCAAGGCCCGCCACGAGGTTCAGCACCGTGGTCTTCCCACACCCCGAGGGACCACAGAGACAGACGAACTCCCCCGCGGCCACGTCGAGCTCCACGCTCTCTAGCGCCGTCGCGCCCTCCCACGCCTTCGCCACCCCCGAGAGGCGGATCAGGGGCTCCGAGCCCTGGCGTCGATAGGCCGACTCGTTCACCACAGTAGACGGGCGTTTATCATGACGAAACGCCGCCTACAAGGCCCCGGGTCAGCGCGGCGGGTAGACGATCCCGTCGAGGTAGCGGGCCTCGACGCGGCCGGGGTTCTCGTAGCTGTGGGGCACGTCGGCCTCGAACCACGCGGCGTCTCCCGCGGCGAGGTCCCACACCCGGTCGCCGACGTGCAGGCGCAGCACGCCCGTGAGCACCACCACGCTCTCGCAGGTGCCCCGCGCGTGGGGCTCGCTCACGCTCTTCGCCCGGGGCGCGAGGCGAAGCTCGTAGAACTCCACCTGCGGAGACGCCCCGGCGGGCATCAGGGGCCGCGACTCCAGCTTGCCGTCGGCGCTGCGGAGCACCTGCTGGTCGGCGCGGCGCAAGACCCTCACGGGCTCGGCGCGCTCCTCGCCCAGGAGCCCCGCGAAGGGCACCCCCAGCCCCGCCGCGATCTTCCAGAGGATCGCGATGGTCGGGTTGGTCTTGCAGGTCTCGATCTGCGAGAGCGTCGCTCGAGAGACCCCCGAGCGCTGCGAGAGGTCGTCGAGGGAGAGCTCGCGCTGCTTGCGAAGCGCCCTGAGGTTGTCGGCCACGCGCCGGGTGAGCTCCGCGGCCCCGATCTCGTCGCCCTCGGGGGTGGGCTCGCGGGCGTTTGACAACCTGGGCGCCTTCGACATAGTGAACCCGCTTTCAGCCAAGAGAACAGCGCAGACCGCGGGATACTAACGGAACGCCCGCGGCGCGATCAACGACGGCGACGGTGCGGCGATGACGGTGGACCCTCCCCTGGAGCGGGGCGTGACGATCTGGCTGACGGGCCTCTCGGGGGCGGGCAAGAGCACCCTGGCCGAGGCCCTCGCGGCGCGGCTGGCGGGGCTGGGAGAGAAGGTCGAGCTCCTCGACGGCGACGCGGTGCGCACGCACCTGTCGAAGGGCCTGGGCTTCTCCCGCGAGGACCGCGACACCAACGTGCGGCGCATCGGGTGGGTCGCGCAGCTCCTCACGCGCAACGGGGTCTTCGTGGTGACGGCGGCGATCAGCCCGTACCGAGGCGCGCGCCAGTGGTGCCGAGAGGCGATCCGAGACTTCGTCGAGGTGTACGTGTCGACCCCGCTGGAGGTCTGCGCCGCCCGCGACCCCAAGGGTCTCTACCAGCGCGCGATGGCGGGCGAGATCCCGAACTTCACGGGGGTGAGCGACCCCTACGAGGCCCCGGAGTCTCCAGAGCTGGAGCTCCCCGGCCACGGCATCCCCGTCGACGAGGGCGTCGAGCGGGTGTTGTCGAAGCTGCGGGAGATGGGCTACCTCCCCGCGCCGCCTCGTTGACCCTTCTGAACCCTCCTTCACTCTCGTGGAGTCCGTGATGAACCACCTCCCCTCCGCCTACCTCCCTCGCTTCAGCGACGAGGCCGACATCGACGAGTTCGTCGACACCCTCGGCCGCTTCGAGCGCGGAGAGATCTCCCCTGAGGACTTCCGCCGCTACCGGCTCACCCGCGGGGTCTACGGCCAGCGCCAGGAGGGCGTGCAGATGGTGCGCGTGAAGGTGCCGCAGGGCGCCCTGGGCGTGCGGGCGCTCGAGGCCCTCGCCGCGGTGGCCGAGCGCTGGGGCCACGGGCACGGCAACGTCACCACCCGGCAGAACCTGCAGTTCCACTTCGTGCAGATGGCCGACGTCGAGCCCTTCATGCGGGTGCTCGACGAGGCCGGGCTCACCACCCGAGAGGCCTGCGGCAACACCGTTCGCAACGTGACCACCTGCCCCTTCGCGGGCATCCGCTCGAAGCACTCCTTCGACGTGACGCCCTACGGCGAGGCCATCACCCGGTTCTTCCTGAGGCAGGGCTGGGCCAACAACCTCCCGAGGAAGTTCAAGGTCGCCCTCACCTCGGGCCCCGACGACACCGTGTACGCAGGCATCAACGACGTGGGGCTCATCGCGCGCGTCGAAGGCGGCCGTAGGGGATTTCGGATGCTCGTCGCGGGCGGGCTCTCGACCACGCCGCAGAGCGCGGTGGTCTTCCACGAGTTCCTCCCGGAGGAGGAGCTGCTCGACGCGTGCGAGGCCGTGGTGCGCGTCTTCGACCGCATGGGCAACCGCGAGAACAAGCACCGCGCGCGGCTGAAGTACGTCCTCCGCAAGCTGGGCCCCGAGCGCTTCCTCGAGGCGCTGCACGAGGAGCAGGCCGCGGTGCGCGCGCGCGGCGGCAACCGCCTCGACCTCTCGGGCACGACCCCGTCGCCGGAGCCCCCGCCCCCCTCGCCCGACGCGCCCGACGCCGACCTGTCGCCCTCGCGCGGCCCCGGCTACCTCGCGTGGCGCGCGTCGAACACCCTCACCCAGGACCAGCCCGGCTACCACGCGGTGATCCTCCGGCTGCCCCTCGGCAAGGTGACCGCGGAGCAGCTCCGCGGCCTCGCGGCGCTGGTGACCCGCTACTCCGACGGGAGCGCGCGCACCACCGTCGACCAGAACCTCTTCCTGCGCTTCGTGCCGACGCACCTGCTCCCGGCGCTGCACCGCGAGCTCGACGCGCTCGGCCTCGCGAAGCCCGGCGCGCGCACCGTGGGAGACGTCACCGCCTGCCCCGGCGCGGAGACCTGCAACCTCGCCGTCACCGCCTCGCGGCAGGTCGCCGCCGCCATCACCGAGCGCGTCGAGGGCGACCCCGCCCTCGCCACGGCGCTCATCGCCGCGAAGGACGCGGTCATCAAGGTCTCGGGCTGCCCCAACTCCTGCGGGCAGCACCACGTCGCCGACATCGGCTGGCACGGCGCCGCGAGGAAGTTCGGCGACCGCACCGCGCCGGTGTACCAGCTCCACCTCGGGGGAGGCGTCGACGGCCGCGGGGCGCGCTTCGGTCGGCAGGTCATCAAGGTGCCCGCGCGCCGCGTGGCCGAGGCCGTCGCGAGGCTCCTCGGCCTGTACGAGCGGGAGCGCGCCGAGGGCGAGGCCCCGGGGGCCTTCTACGAGCGCGTCGAGGGCCCCAAGGTGCAGGCGCTCCTCGCGGACCTCGCCGCGGTCGACGCCGCCACGCCCGACGAGCTCTTCCTCGACATCGGCGAGGAGAAGGGCTTCAAGGTCGCCATCGGCCAGGGAGAGTGCGCGGCGTGAGCGACGAGGGCGAGGTCGCGGCG
This sequence comes from Pseudomonadota bacterium, assembly GCA_023428035.1. GTDB lineage: Bacteria > Myxococcota_A > Polyangia > Polyangiales > JAEYZO01. The sequence goes on from JAEYZO010000293.1 coordinate 8,692, forward strand.
CTCAACGCTCGGCTCGAACGGTCCACCGCCCATGAGCGCCTCGCCTGGGCGGTGGAGACCTACGGCGACGCGCTGTTGTTCACCTCGTCCTTCGGGCCTGGCTCGGGGGCGCTCCTCGCGCTGTGGGCCGATGTCGCGAAGGGGCTGCCGGTGCACTTCATCGACACGGGCTTCCTCTTCGACGCGACCCTCTCGTACCGCGACGCGCTGGTCGAGCAGCTCGGGCTCACCCTCGAGGTGCTGAAGCCCGCGCTCCCCCGCGGGGCCTTCCTGCAGAAGCACGGGCTCACGATCTACCGCGACGACAGCGACGCGTGCTGCGCGTTCAACAAGGTCGAGCCCCTGCAGCGCGCGATGCCGGGCAAGAGGGCCTGGGTGTCGGGCCTGCGCCGTGACCAGGGCCCGACCCGCGCGAGCACGCCCGTCGTGCTGCCCACCGACGGGCCCACCAAGGTGCACCCCCTCGCCGACTGGAGCGCGAGGGAGGTCTACCGCTTCATGCAGTCGAGGGGTCTGCCCGAGCACCCGCTCTTCGAGGAGGGCTACGTCTCGGTCGGATGCGAGCCCTGCACCCGGCCCATCACCCCCGGGGAGGACGAGCGGGCGGGGCGGTGGTCAGGGAGCGCCAAGACCGAGTGTGGGATCCACACCTTCCTCAAGCCCAGGGAGTGAGCTCCCCGCGAGGCGACGCTTGACCGCGAGGCGTCACGATCCGTAGGGTGAACGCTCTCCAAGGGTTGTGACTGGGGGCGCGGACCGTGATCGAGCCGGACCTGCCACCGACGCGTCCGAACACGCTTCCTACCACCGTGGGCGGCGGGGTGTTCGGTGGAACGACACGCACGTCCATCGCGGGGCGCTACCGCCTCTCGCGCTCCATCGGCGCCGGCGGCCACGCCGAGGTCTGGGAGGCCGTCGACGGCCTGAGCGCCGCCCGCGTCGCGCTGAAGATCCTGCCGCTGGTGCACGGCCCCGAGCGGGCCCGCGTGCGCCGCGAGATCGCCGCGCTGCGACGTCTCTGCGTGCCCGGCGTGGTGCGCCTCCTCGACGAGGGCGTCGACGGCGACCTCGCCTACCTCGCCATGGAGCTCGTCGAGGGCGCGCCCTTCCCCGGCGCCCGCGGCCCGCGCACCTGGGCCTCCATCGAGGGCGTCACCGTCGCCCTCCTCGAGACCCTCTCCCGCATCCACGCCCTCGGGCTCGTGCACCGCGACATCAAGCCCGGCAACGTGCTCGTGCGCGCCGACGGCTTCCCCACGGTGCTCGACTTCGGCGTCTCGCAGGGCTCCCTCTCCAGCACCTCGCCCCTCACCGCCGACGGGCAGATCGTCGGCACCCCCGCCTACCTCGCCCCGGAGCAGATCACCGGCAGCGCGTGCACCCCCGCCGCCGACCTCTACGCCGTCGGCGTGATGCTCTACGAGGCCCTCACGGGGCGCCTCCCGCACCGCGCGCCCCTGGTGCACGGCACCTTCTACGCCCGCCTCACGCAGCGCGCGCCGGCGCTCTCGCTGCACGCGCTCGAGGCTCCGCCCCACGTCGCCGAGGCCATCGCCGCGATGCTCGAGATCGAGCCCGAGCGCCGGCCCCGCTCCGCCGCCGAGGCCATCGACCGGCTCCGCGGCCACGCCGAGGCGCACCTCCGCTCGCCGCGCCTGCCTCGCCTCGGAGACGACGTCCTCCGCGAGCTCCTCGACGCCGCGCTCAACGACCGCCCCGTCGACCTCGTGGGAGACCGCGGCACCGGGCGCTCGCGCCTCGTCGACGAGCTCGCCCGCGAGCTCGAGTCCCGCGGTCGGGTCGTGCTCCGCACCGTCGCCTCGCGGCACCCCTTCGCCTCCCTAGAGC
>JAEYZO010000316.1 GCA_023428035.1 Pseudomonadota bacterium
GAGCACCAGCGCTCCGGGCACCGGCGCTCGGGTCACCCCCCTCGCGTCGAAGGTCAGGTTCTCTGCGGTCTCGGGTGATGCCTGGCCCACGACTCTCCGACGCTATCACGCCCCGCGGCGGCGCCCCTCAGGCGCGGCGCACCAGCAGCACCGTGCGGTCGTCGTCCTGCGCGGGCGCGAAGTCCGCCACCGCGTCGAGCACCCCCGCGGCGACGTCGTCGAGGCTCGCGCCGCGCGTCAAGCCCCGCGACACGCTCCCGATCAAGCGGTCGAGGTCGTACATCTCGCCGCCCGCGTCGCGCGACTCGATGATCCCGTCGGAGTAGAGGCACAGGACCTCCCCCGGGCGAAGCTCCAGGCGGGTCACGGGCACCGTCGGGAGCTCGGGCACCACCGCGAGCCAGGGCCCGGGCACCTCGACCCGCCGCGCCTCGCCCGTCCGCGAGTCGAACACCAGCGGCCAGAGGTGACCGCCCACGCAGTCGAAGGCCCCGCCCCCGCGGTGCGCGAGGAGCATCCCCGTGAGGTAGCGCCCGCCGCCCATGCGCGTCGACGCGTTGGCGTGCACCAGGCGGTTCACCCGGCGCAGCGCCTCGTCGGCGCTGATGTCAGGGCGCGCCTCGAAGACCGCGCGGAAGGCCGCCTGCGCCACCATCATCACCAGGCCCGCGCCGAGCCCGTGGCTCGACACGTCTCCGATGGTCAGCCAGAGCGACCCGTCGGGGCGACCCACCACGTCGTAGAAGTCTCCGCCCACCTCGTCGGCGGGGCTCATGCGGCCCGCGAACTCGAAGCCCTCGTGCCGCGGCGCGCGAGGCAGCATCGACATCTGGATCGTCGCGGCGATCTCGAGCTCCCGCGCGAGGCGCTCCTGCTCGAACTCCAGACGTCTCCGAGCGGCCTCGGCCTGCTCCCTCCTCCGCAGGCTCTCTTGCAGCGTCTCGGCCATCTCGTTGTACGAGCCCACGAGCTGCTGCATCACCCCGTCGCCGACCTCCTCGAGGCGGAACGACAGGTCGCCCGAGCCCAGCCTCGCGAAGGCCCGCTGGAAGGCGTCGCGGCTGGCCTCGACGAGGTCCGCGGCGGGCACCGCGACGAAGGCCACCCAGCGGATCGCGGGGATCGCCCGGTACACCACGTGGAGCCGCTCGCCCTCCGCGTCGCGCAGCTCGAGCTGCCCGTGCCCCGCCGCCGCGAGGGCCGCCACGTCGAGGGTCGCGAAGTCTCCGCCGAGGGTCGCGAGCTTGAGGTCGTAGACCGCGCCCTTCTCGCCCTGCGCGCCGGGGTCGATGTCGGGGTGCGCGAGGAGCCTGCCGTCGTAGTCGACGATGAAGCTCGCCTGCCGCTGGCCCGCGGCGCCCAGGGCGTCGAGGGTGAGGTCGGAGTGCAGCGACGCGAGGCGCACGTCCATGGTCCACACGCCGATGAAGCGATCACCCTCCCACACCGGGGTCGACACGCAGGAGATCAAGCCCTCGCCGCCGTAGTCGACGTTGGCGGGGCTCCAGCGCGTCGCCCGCTCGGGGTTCACCCCGGGCTCGACGATCGTGAACGAGTGGTAGCCGTGCCAGTCGAAATCGCTCGGGATCATCGCGTCGGGCGCGAGCCCGGGGATCACCGCGCAGGCGTGGCGCGAGGCCGCGTCCTGGAAGTACGCCCACGCGACGCCCTTGAGCCTCGCGTGCATCGCCGCTGCCATGGGGGCGATCCCCCGCACGAGGTAGAGCCTGCGGGCCACCTCGAGGTCGCCGCTCTCCCTCGCGGCCCAGCACAGCACCATCTCCCCCGCGAGGGGGCCCGAGGCCTGGGCCCGCGCGATGCGCTCGGCGCTCTCATAGAAGCCCGTAGGCAGCGCCTCGAAGCGCTCGCGGTCGAGCCAGCCGCGCACCTCGTCGTCGGTGACCGCGCGCGTCGCGAAGGTGTGCCGGGTCGCGTGCGAGAGGTCTTCGAGCGCGTCGTGCAGGCGCTTCACCCGCGACTCGATGGTCACGGCCACGAGCTCCGCCTGCCGCTGGATGAGGTCGGTCTGTCGCATGGGCGCGCCCTCAGCCGTGCGACGCCGTGACGTGCGGCGCGCCGAGCATCACGATCGCGGGGAAGGCCGCGGCCTGCCACGTGGCCTTCGGGCTGGTCACGAAGCGCAAGGGGTAGCGCCGCTCCGCGGGCTCCGCGGCGATCCACGCGACCCAGTCGAGGAAGACCCTCAGCGCGGAGCTGTTCACGAAGGCGAGGCCGCGCACGTCGACCACGAGCTCGCCCCCGCCCGCGGCGGCGTCGTGGATGCGCCGGACGTGCGGGCCCACCTCGGCGACGGGGTCGCGGTGCGCGAATTCCCCCGACCACGCGAGCGAGCGCTCACCCGTGACGGAGATGGAGAGGCCCCCGAGCGAGGCGGGGGCGACGGCGGCGAGGGCTGCGTCGGTCATCGTCGGAGGCTCCGTTTCGTCGAGGGCGCGGCGCGCCGTCAAGGCTCACGCCGCGAGGCGGTGACGGTCACCACCCGGTCGGCGTAGTCGCACGCGAGGTCGAAGCCCCCCTCGCACCCGATGCGGTAGAGCCCGAGCTTGCTCCCGCCGCTGCCCGAGAGCATCAGCTCGCGCAGCCGCTCGACGTAGAGCGCCGTGCGGTCGGGCGCCGCCGCGAGGCGCCGCACGTGCTCGGCGAGCTCGGCCACGGTCGACTCGGCGGCGACGCCGTTGCGCACCACCACCCGCACGGCGCCCCCCTCGCGGTCGAGGGCCACCGTCGCG
>JAEYZO010000335.1 GCA_023428035.1 Pseudomonadota bacterium
CCGCTGCACCACCTGGACCTCGGCCGGGGGCTCCCGCCTCGCCGCGCGCTCCACCGCGAAGAGCGCAGCCCCCGCGAGGAGGTAGCGCAGCGAGGGGGCGCTCCACCACGCCCGCCGCTCCGTCGTGTCGCCCTCGCTCAACGAGGGGAGTAGTCGTCCCGCTCCGCGCTCCGGGTCAAGGCCCCGCCGCGCTGCGGTAGCGTCGCTGCGTGCGCCTCGCGCTCTCCCTCTCGCTCTCCCTCGGGGCGACCTCGGCCCTCGCGCACGGCGCGACCCCGGGCTCGCTGGAGTACGTCGAGCGAGAGGGCGGTCGCGTCGACGAGCGATGGCGCGCGCCGCGCGGCGTGGGCGTCCCGTCGGGGATGCGGCCGACCGTGTCGGGCTGCGCCGTGGTGTCGGTGGAGCCGCCCGAGCCCGCGCCCTTCTCGGTGATCGAGCGGCGCACCCTCGACTGCGGCGCCCCAGGGCTCGCGGGGCGCGTCGTGTCGGTGTCCGGGCTCGACCGCGCCGAGGACGTTGACGTGCTCCTGAGCGCGCGCCTCGGGTCGGGGCGAGAGCGCTCCGCGGTGCTCCGGCCGGGGGCGTCGTCCTACGTCTTCCCTCGCGTCGCGGCGCCCTCGCGCTGGAGCGCCTTCGGGGTGTTCTTCGCGATGGGCGCGAGGCACGTCCTGGGCGGGGCCGACCACCTGCTCTTCGTGCTGGGCCTGGTGCTCCTCGCGCGCGGCGGGGGCGCGCTGCTGAAGACCGTCACGGCCTTCACCCTCGGGCACAGCGTCACCCTCGGGCTCTCGGCCCTGGGCCTGGCGCGCGTCTCGTCGGGAGCCGTCGAGGCCTGCGTGGCGCTGAGCGTGTTCGCCCTCGCGCTCGAAGCCTCGCGCCCCCCAGACGCGCCGGGGCCGTTGGGACGCTCCCCCTGGGTGATGGCCGGCGGCTTCGGGCTCCTGCACGGCTTCGCCTTCGCGGGGGCGCTGCGCGAGGCGGGCTTGCCCGAGGGTAGGACCGTGACGGCGCTGGCGGGCTTCAACCTCGGCGTCGAGGCGGGGCAGCTCGCGGTGGTCGCGGGGGCCCTGGCGCTGGGGTGGATCGCGCGGAGAGAGCCCGGGTGGAGGGCGCGGGCGAGGGCCGTGACGCGGGAGGCGCTGGGGGTCGCGGCGGGCTACTGGCTGGTCGAGCGGGTCGGGGCGCTGTTGCTTCGGGCGGGCGGCTGAGGGTATGCCCTCGCGCGCGGAGGGCGCGCCGTGTCGCCGCCCTTTGGGGGCAATAGCTTCGAGGAACGCAGGAGGAAGACTTCAATGTCGATGAAGCGCACCAAGAAGGCCGGCGGGTCGACCCGCGGCGCCGGGGTCGAGGGCTCGCTGGGCTTCAACCCCCCGAGCCGAGACCTGCCGAAGTGGGACGAGGCCGTGGGCGCCCAGCCCGAGGAGTCGTTCACCAGCTACGCGCCGTCCGCGAGCTTCGCCTACAACGCGCTCCTGGCGCACCCGAAGTTCGGCAAGGGGCTCGTGGTGGCGGTCGACGGCGGGCGCATCGACGTGCTCTTCGAAGAGGGCGTGAAGAAGCTGGTGCACGGCGTGTCGTGAGGTCTTGCCCTGGTCGGGCGGGGCGTGGTAGCAACGCCCTCCGCTCGAAAGGGCGACGGAGGCGTGGCCGAGTGGCCTATGGCGGCGGCTTGCTAAGCCGTTGATGGGGCAACCCATCCGCAGGTTCGAATCCTGCCGCCTCCGCTGCGCTCCCTACGGGGGCACCGACATCAAGAGGGGTCCTCGCCCGCGACGACGCGCTGGCCCGCGGCGGCCCACCCGGCGATGCCCGCGGGGAGGATGTACACGTTGGTGTACCCGAGCGAGAGGGCCGCGTCGGCGGCGTGGTGGCACGCGCGGCAGCTCTCGTTGGCGCAGTAGAAGACCAGCCGCGCGGCGCGGTCTTCGGGCAGCACGCTCGCGGTCACCGCGTCGTACGAGACCCACCGCGCCGTCGGCACGTGCCCCTGCAGGTACCGCTCGCGGCGGTTGTTGTCGAAGACGTAGACGCTCTCGTTGCGGGAGAGCATCCCCGCGAGCTCGTCGACGCTCATGCGCTGAAAGGCCCGCTGCTCACCGCCCGCGCTCGCGGTGCGGGTGGCCGTGGTGGTGGTGCTGCTGCTGCTGCTCGCGCAGCCCGCGAGGGCCGCGAGCGCGAGGAGGGCGTAGGCGTATCGCATGGTTGGGCCGACGTCATCGCACCCGCGCGCCGCGGGCACAACCGCGCGGGTCAACGCATGCGGAGCTCGCCGCGACCGCTCTCCGCGAGCGCCGCGAGGAAGGGGCGGTCCTGGTCGGGGCCGATGCCCACCACGTCGAGGCGGATGCGCGACGAGATCCCCTGCGCGAGGCCGAGGAGCGCCCGGCCGTCTCCCTCGCGGTCGGTGGGACGTCCGTCGGAGAGCAGCACGATCTGCTCGGGCCGCAGCGCCGCCGCCGCCTCGAGCGCCGCCACGGGCTCGGTCTCGTCGCCCGGTCGCAGCGCGGCCACCCAGCGGATCGCCTCGGCCAGCGAGGCCGCGTCGAGCGCGCGAGGCGCGGGCCACAGGGCCCTCACGCTCGACGAGAAGGCCACCACGTCGACGCGCACGTCTGAGGGCAGCGCGCCGAGGAGCTTCACCAGCTCGGCCCGCGCCACGTCGAGCTTCGTCGGGCGCGCGTGGGGGGTGACCCAGAGGTCCGACGCGCGCGGGTCGTCGTCTCGCATCGAGTACGACACGTCGATCACCAGCACGATCGAGCGGCCGCGCACCGGCACCGTGAAGAAGGCCGGGTCGCCCGAGGTGTTCGTGCGCGCGACCACCTCCACCGCCGACGCGAGGCGCATGGACTCTTCGCTCCCCGCGGGCGCCGCGCCCATCAGCGCGTCGAGCGCCGCGAGGGAGCCCGGCGCCAACGGCCCCATCGG
>JAEYZO010000722.1 GCA_023428035.1 Pseudomonadota bacterium
GGGGGGCGCGCCGGTGTCCGACGCCGCGTCGGCGCGGTCGGCGGTGGGCACGTCGGCGGTAGGGCCTGGGCCTAGCGGGGTGTCGCTACAGCCCGCCGCGGCCGTCAGCGCCGCGAGCGTCAACGCCCAGACGTAAGCACGGTGTCTCGTTCTCATCGCACAGCCTCCTTCGCTGCGCCGCGAGGCCCCCTCGCGACGCGGGCGCGCGATGGATCCGCTCGCGAACACGGCTATGGTGCGAGGAGAACGACGCCGCGTTCAAGCGAGCGACGAGGGAGAAACGCGCGAGAACGCTGCGGAACGAATGTCCCGGCCAGGGCGCCCCACCCGCACGCCTCTCATCGGCGCACGAAGCGGCGCCAGGACTCGGGCAGGGTGATGCCCATGAGCTTCTCTGCGCCGGCCTCGTCGAGGACGACGAAGGAGAACCTGCCCCGGTAGACCTCTTCATCGGCCTGGCGGAGCCGCACCTCGATCTTCACCGTCCGCGGCGTCTCGTCGAGGATGACCCCTCGACCCTCGACTTCGATCCCTACGCGCACGGGCTTGAGGAACCTCGCCTCGAGGGCGCCGGTGAAGCCGAACTGCCCACGCAGGCCAAGGATCACCCAGGCCGCGAGCTCGTCGGCGAGGGTGGTGACGAGCCCCCCGTGCATCACCCCCGCGGGGCCTTGGTACGTCTCCGGCGGCGTGAAGCGCACGGTGACGGAGTCACCCTCGCGCACCGGGCGCAGGTGCATCCCCGCGGGGTGCGAGGGCGCGCAGCCGAAGCAGGGGTTGGCCTCGCCGAAGATGTTCGGGTCGAGGGGCTCGAGCTCGCCGCGCACGGTCAGTCCTCCTGCGCCGCGGCGGAGTTGGCCTCGCGCAGCGCCCGGCCGCGTTGGAGCGCGGTGTCTCGGGCCTCGTAGGCGCGCACGATGCGGGCGACGAGCGGGTGCCTCACCACGTCGATGTCGGTGAAGGTGCAGAAGCCGATGCCCTCGATGCCCGCGAGGAGGTTCACCGCGTCGGAGAGGCCCGACTTGCGGCCCTCGGGCAGGTCGACCTGGGTCACGTCTCCGGTGACCACGGCCTTGGAGTCGTTGCCGAGCCGCGTGAGGAACATCTTCATCTGCTCGGGCGTGGTGTTCTGCGCCTCGTCGAGGATCACGAAGCAGTCGTTGAGGGTGCGGCCGCGCATGAACGCGAGGGGCGCGACCTCGATCGACCCGCGCACGATGAGGGCCTGGGCCTTGTCGAGGTCCATCATGTCGTGGAGGGCGTCGTAGAGCGGTCGGAGGTAGGGGTTGACCTTCTCGACGAGGTCTCCCGGGAGGAAGCCCAGCTTCTCTCCGGCCTCGACCGCGGGGCGCGTGAGGATGATGCGCTTGACCCGCTTCTGCATCAGCGCGGCCACCGCCATCGCCATCGCGAGGTAGGTCTTGCCCGTGCCCGCGGGGCCCACCCCGAAGACCACGTCGTGGTCGCGGATCGACTCGATGTACTTCTTCTGCGCGAGGCCCTTGGGCGCGATCACCCGATGCCGCGCCGAGACCAGCACCACCTCGTTGAAGACGTCGCGCAGGCGCACCTCGGGGTGCTCCCGGAGCATTCGCAGGGCGCGCGCCACGTCGTTCGGGGCGATCTCGTTGCCCTCGCGGATCGAGCTCGACAGCTCGGCGAGCACGCGCTCGACGAAGGCTACGTCCTCGGTGTCTCCGTGCAGGAGCACCTGGTTGCCGCGCACGCCGATCGCGACGCCGGTCTCGCTCTCGAGCATCTTGAGGTGCTCGTTGCGCGGCCCGCAGAGCGCCACGAGCAGCGCGGGGTCGTCGATCTCTACCTGGGCCTTCGCCTGCGCCGTGGCGCGGGGCTTGGAGCTTTCGCCGTCGCGGTTCGCCATCGCGGCCGACGCTACCACGGCCCTGCGCGGCGCACGGAGAACGCTACGGGGCCGAGAGCGCGCGCAGCCGGGCGAGGGTCTCTGCGAGGGGCGTGACCTCGTCGGCGCCTTGGGAGAGGAAGGCCTCGATCTCGGCGAGGCGGTCCATCGCGCGGTCGGCGAGGGGGTCGAGGCCGCGCTTCCACGCGCCCACTGCCGCGAGGTCGCGCCGCTGCTCCCACGCGGCGAGCATCGCCCGGAGCTCCCGGGCCGCGCTCTGGTGCTCTCGTCCCGACACCGCGCCCATGCACCGCGACACCGACGCCGTCACGTCGACCGCGGGGAACCTCCCCCGCGACGCCACCGCGCGGTCGAGCACGACGTGGCCGTCGACCAGCCCCCTCACCTCGTCGGCCACGGGCTCGTCCATGTCTCCGCCCTCGACCAGCACCGCGTAGACCGCGGTGATCGCTCCCCGCTCGCCAGGCCCCGCGCGCTCGATCAAGCGCGGGAGCGTCGCGTACACGCTGGGGGGCAGGCCCCGCCGCACCGCGGGCTCCCCCGACGCGAGCCCCACCTCCCGCTGCGCCCGCGCCACCCTCGTGAGCGAGTCGAGGAGGAGCAGCACCGACGCCCCCTCGTCGCGGAAGTGCTCCGCCGCGGCGGTGGCCGCCTGCGCCGCGCGCACCCTGACC